>NZ_JBAHZB010000041.1:0-31143 GCF_036697315.1 Alteromonas sp. 14N.309.X.WAT.G.H12 | reverse complement strand
GTACAAGCGTGGCGCGACAAAAATTGTGGTAATCAGAACGGTAGATAAAGGTTTTCAGGCACAATCCCCTTGGTTGCAAAAAATTAGTGCCGTGATGTGTTCCACCGGTCACTGCCCAAAAACCATCGATTATCTGCTGCAACACGAACAGGCCTATCAAAAAGAGCTCGCCTTTATCGAAAACCCGCCAGAAGGGGTGGAGATCATACAAGTGTTTGCATCAGAAAAGTTGCAAAGTAAATTGCTCGGCAGTAGCGATGAGCAGTTGCGAAACGATTACAAACTGGGTCGACAAGCCGGCCAAGCCTTCTTAGCAAATGAAGCACTGGCTGAATTACATCGCCCTTGTGAACCACAACGCCATGTGACCGTTGAATCTGAAAAGCCTGAAGAGCGGTTCTCCCTACCTATGTATGGCAAAGGGGGGGCATTGACTATTGATGAAAATAGCCGCTTGTCAGCCTAGACGCGAGTATAACGCTAGCGTCGTGCGGTCGCGGCCACGTTTTAGCACGGTTCCCCCTACGCGGCGCTGAGGTCCTGTGGCTCAGCACATTAGTCTGTAACACACATCACAAATAAATAAGCACCCCGTCATATCACTGCAATAAAATCACGGTAGCGTTGCGCCATTAAACCATTGCGATGGTGTTCAGTGCCAACATACAGCCAAGCAACTTGATAGAGTTTTCCATGAAAAAACTAAAACGCTATCAATACGAGCGATACGCGATTCTTTGCCAACTTGCCTACCCTGATGCGGCAGAACATTATCATCAGGTATTAGCGCCCTTCAACGAACGCCAATTAGTGGATAAATATGGCCGGTTGAGCGTGAGAATACTGTGGACAGAGAAAAAAAAAGAAGTCATCGTGGTTTTTAGAGGCTCTTTAGGCTTTAGGGACTGGATGGCAAATTTAATTTTTCTACCCGCAAAAATTCGGCAAGTCGATGCGTCTTTTTATGTTCATTGGGGCTTTAGCCGGCTGCTTAGTCAACCCATGTATTCCAGTACCAAAACCATTGAACAGGCATTGCCGCTGCGGGATCTGCTGGTGAAAGTCTTAGCGCCTTTGCGCCAGCAAGGAAAACGTCTTACCTTTATTGGCCATTCCTCCGGCGGTGCCGTTGCGGTATTGATGGCCGACTACATCGAAAGGAAATACCCCAAAGCGGTAAAACGGGTAGTGACGTTCGGCCAACCCGCTGTCGGCAGTCGTTCCTGGTATAAAAACTACCGATTACATCACAAAACCTACCGTATCTGCTGTGATCTTGACGTCATCACCTTTATGCCCCCCTTTCCTTTTTATTTTTGGCATGTGGGCAAAATGCTATGGTTACATGATGATAAAATCTATGAAAACACCCCCACTCACGAGCGTTTTTTTCGCTCCTTACGCAGTTGGCTGCTACGGCCAATTACCTACCATTACATGCGCAAGTACATTAGAAATAAGTCTTTGTTCGATGAACATTAACGGTATTCCGTTGATGCCAGAAGACACATTAACAACGGCCTGAGCCGCCATAAAATGCCAATACTTAGAATAGTACGGCACCTAACCCAAGCGCCAAGCGCTTAACGTGAGGTGCCGCCCTCCCTTATTTGGCGGAACGCACCATAAGGGTGTAATTTTTTGTCATCACCAAATCGGCGGCATTTTCCGAGGCCATCTCATAATCTGATGGCGAACCAGATTTAGGATCACTTCGCTGTGCGCCTGCTCCATGCCAATCAAAATACTCCGTTGCCTTTGAATTCTTTTTACTGAACGCCTTACCAAAGGAAATATACGCAGCGGTATACTTGAAGTCGCCTTGTGTGGTGCTACTCCACACCCACATAGGATCGTCGATGGTATTGTCACCGGACAAAGTAAAATAGCGGGTATCAATTGCAGGCCACGAATCGACGTCACCGCCATATTTCACAATACTTTGTAGCTCTTTTATATTGGGCAGCCGCCAATCTGTATAGCCCGCAAAATCCGCATTTTCAGCATAGGCCAAGCTGTCTTGCCAGTTTCTGCGTACGCCATCATCCGCACTCTGCCACATGAGTCCTGTGGCCGTATCAGTGACCGTACCATCGCCGTTAGACACAAAGTGGTTCACGCCATATACGTTTTCTTCGCCACGTACGCACCTTACAAAGTTACCCGGTGCCCAAACACCCTGTTTATTGGTGCCAAATACGTAACCTGTTTCATAGCCTTTTATGTGACCATCGGCAAAGTTGAAACCAAAGGCCCCTTCCACATTTTCAGTATTGTGCAAAGGCCCTTGGGTATATTTCGTTATCGACCAGTACTGACCGATATAGGCCATTCTTTTGTCATACTGAAAATCGAAGTAATCGGTATCAATGTAGGGCGTATTCGCTGATTCATTGCGGGGATCCACAATCTCACCCCGAAAATCGGCTAACGAAAACAGTTCTTTAATGGTTGGTAAGCGCCAATCGTTGTAATTACCCACGGACAACGCTTCACAATATCCCACCGCCTCATCATATGACTGATGCCGAAAGTCGGGCGTTTGCTGCCACATTAACCCGGTGTTGTTATCGGTTACCGTTTTATCACCATTGTCCGTGTATGACGCGGCAACGCCCTGATACTGGGCGTCTTGGCCGTATAGCGCACTGCCAGGTGCTGGGCATGTAATAACGGCCCCATCATTCCCAAAACACGTGTCCTGGCCTGTATCAACCACCACAAATTTAACCTTAGGTACAGGCGCATTTACCTGAGCGCTCGATTCCACAACGGTCTGATGGTCGCTGCATCCCAATATTGTCGCTACCGTAAAGCCGAGTAGCGAAAAAGTAAAAAGATTAATGGATTTGTTCTTTTGCATACGCTTTTCGTCTCGATTGGCGATTTAGGAAAGGTTCTGGCTTGAACCGGTTTGGCAAAATCAGTGAATACTGGCTGAGTATGTTACATCGACTAGCCTACGTAACGCCTGTCTTTAAACGTCGTCAAAATGAGTATAAACCTTTTTGCCTCTTAGCTAAGCTGAAAATATGGGAGCGACTTACGGGTTTCAAGCAGATTACATAAGCTTTACCCATCCTAGGGTAAAACTTACTGTGCCTGCGTTGTGAGCGAAACTAGTCTATCGCGCAGGGATCCGCAAAATCACCGTCATGCAAACTGTCATAAATGGTTTTCATAATTGATAATTCAGGAATGGTACTATCAAGTGGCAGCTCCCAAACCATCACCCCACCAAGGCCGTGCTGACGGGCAAAGTTGGTTTTTTTCTCAATCATGGACAGACCATTGTAATAGTCTTGTTTGCCTTGATATAGCACGCTATCCACGCAGGCATGGGCAGGATTTTGTTTAACAATATCCGCATAACTTCGCCAGCTTGGGCGTGCATAAGCGGGCAGTCCCAGCATCGCTTTTTCATTGGGAATATGACGCTCACCCACCCAGTAAGCAAGGGAACGTTCCACCAAATCATACGGCGAATGATTATCGGGTCGGTCATCATATGTCATCAAGTTAAGCCAATCAAAAGCGGCTAGCGCTTTGTCGCTGTAGGCACCTGCATCGCCATCGTCGGTGACTTTATTCTTGGTACCAATGACAGCCGCAGACAACTGCTTACCCTTTGCGTGCAAAGCTTGGCTTAATTCAACAATAAAACCCTCGTAATCATCGGCACTTTCAAGGCGTGGATATTCCCAGTCCATATCAACACCATCAAGCTGGTAGCGAGCCACGAAAGCAAGGATGTTGTGAATAAAACGACTACGAGCTTCGTCATTAGCGGCAATACGCTCGTACACTAAATCGTAACCGCTATCGTCTCCCCGCCAGCCACCAAACGAGATAAACACCTCTTTATTCAGTGCATGGGCGCGCTCAACGGTTTCGTCAATCAAGGCACCATTGACGCTTTGTATCGCCCCACTGGCATCATCGGTTGGGTTAGCAAAAGCAATGTTAATGTGGGTGACATAGGGCAATTGAACATCCAACGCACGACGATAGTTCCCGTTGTTAATGCTGCTATAGCCGATAACTTTAAATTGTGTTTCACCACTACCTGGGCGGTTATCCGCTGGGTGATGGCAAGCACTGAGCGTAAATGCTGATAACAGAATAATAGCGAGGGCGTGCTTAAATACAGGCATGGCTGATCCTTGTGGGAATATATCGGAAATAAATGAAATGACACTAAAAGATGGCTTAGCTTTATGTGTTGCAATTGACAGCCAAACCACCTCCAGACTACCAATAAGGCATAGGAGTTTATAGCGGATATCACGCGTCGGCATTATAAATTTTCGAATAAAATTCCAACTTCATGAATGTGTCCGATGATGGGCAAAACTTCACGGCAGCGACAGAATGTGATTTACACGAATTATCCGCAATGACGTTCTCAACCTTAATATTTGACCTTCGTTTCCCGTTATCTCCCAAAGCAGGCGCATAGACTAAAGTTGTAGCTAAAATTAGCAAAATAGTCATCAAAATACACAAAAAATCAAGAAGTCAGCTCTTTTTCACATTTATCAAAAGAATTACTAGCATTTAAAATAAACGTCTACTATAAGTTGTCTTATGACTCAGTTAAACCGCACAAATGCGCCCGGCTCTGGTAGAAGCAATGATAGAATATCAAACTCATATTCAACGAAGTGATCATGCGCTACGCCAAGCCATTGATAGGTTGAAATACAACACCAAATTTCATATTGACCCTCACGATATACTCAACGCCCTATTGCATGAAATAGGAGAGCTCACTCAGTCATCCTTTAACATCGTGTTAAAGCAATCCAATATTGATAATGAACAGCCTCGTTATGCTTGTGTAGCAGCCCAATATCAAAGTGACAATAAACAGTGGGAATCAGTAGACAAAAAAGGGCAGCTATTACTCGATCAAAGTTCTAAATCGTTTTTTGATGTCCTCATGCAATGCCGCGCCATAGTGCTCGATAGGAAATCGGTAAATTGCATCAACAGCTTTAATGCTTCATGGCCTTCAATTAACCAAGGAATGCTAATACCGCTAGGCGTAGATAAACACAATCAATATTTAATTTGTGTCGCGAACGCAGTGGCAAACTATCGTACTGAAGAGGCGCAGCGGTTGTGGCCTATGCTGATACATGTTTCAACTCAAATGCAAATGCTAGCTGATGCTGCCACAGGTCCTAAAGACAAATTATCGAGTAGCGGCCCAATTAATATTGAATCAAAACACTTAAATAACCCATGGCGTAAAATTTTCTATGAATTAGAGAAAACAAGCCCGCTAGCGATGATCACACTTAATTCTGGATATAAAGTATGCCGCCTTAATGCAGCGGCAGAAAACTTATTAGCAACCAATGCGAGTGAAGTGCTGCAAAAACCAATCGAAGATTTTTTGCTAAATCATACGGTTATTTTAAAGTCCTTAAAAAATACCAGCGCATCGAACTTACAAAGTCGAATACGCATCGCCATGGGCGGCATTATTGATGTAAATTTAAACTTGATACACTATGAAGAAAGTGGTTCTCAATACGATTTACTTTTAATCGAAAAAAACACTTCTCCTACTGTGACACAAAACGCCATAGCGATGGCGCTAGAACGGTTTCAAATTCTCGCATCAATGCTACCAATGGGGATAGTACAAACCGATATGGATTGGCGAACAGAATATGTCAATCAACGATGGTTAGAGATAACGAATTGCACGATAGCCGAAATACAAGGATTAGGATGGATGCAGCTGTTTCATCCTGAAGAGGCTGAAAATCTACTCACCGAACTTCATACCACAATTAATAGTGGGAGGGAGTTTGTTCGCGAATGCCAATTAAAATATCAACAGCATTACAAATGGACCATGCTTCACGCTACCCCTATCATCGACAACAAGGGGATTGTCAAAGGGCTTATTGCGACCATAAGTGACTTTTCCAAACAGCATGAAGCGGAAGAGAATTTGCGCAATTTAGCAGAAAAGGACTCATTAACCGGATTGTCCAATAGAACCTGCTTTTTTGATCGCTTGGATCATGCTCTGGCACGTGTTGAGCGACATGGTTCACTGGCATTATTAGCGTTAGATTTAGACGGCTTTAAACATATTAATGATACCTTAGGTCATGATGTTGGCGATTTTATTCTCGTAGAAGTGGCGAATAGATTACGGAATAGTTTACGTACAGAAGATACAATTTGCCGGGTAGGAGGAGACGAATTCCTAATTATTATTGAAGGTTTAGAAGACGCAAGCATAATTGCTTCTCTAGCTGAAAAAATATTGCGAATATTGTCAGATCCCTATCAATTAGGTTCTAAGGAAATATTTATATCCACAAGTATTGGTATCAGTTTCTCGGTAACAGGACGTGAGACCAACAGTAAGAATTTACTCAAACATGCTGATCTGGCCCTCTACAGAGCAAAAGATTCTGGCCGCAATAACTTCCAGTATTACTCTCCTGAGTTAGAGCAAGCATCTCGAAAAAAGATGGATCTTACCAATGACCTGCACCGAGCACTAGGAAGAGATGAATTTGAAGTTTTCTATCAAGCCCAATTAGATATTAAAACTAATAAGATTAAAGGCTTCGAAGCCCTATTGCGATGGCAACATCCTGAAACCGGTTTAATGTCTCCCGTTGAATTTATACCTCTACTAGAAGAATCAGGGCTTATCTCAAGTGTCAGCCTATGGATGTGTAGAGAAAGTTTCAGGCAGCTTAAAAAATGGATTGATGGCGGTTTACTTGATAAAAGTGCAGTCATGGCCGTCAATATTAGTCCTCGTCAATTTTATGATGAACATCTAGTTCAACTACTACATAGAGAAATTTTGGATGCCAATTTACGCTGTAGCAATGTCATTGTAGAGGTAACAGAAACCTTGTTACTCAAAGAGCATAATCTCATTAAAAAGCATCTCGAAAACATGCACAATTTAGGTATAAAAATAGCGCTTGATGACTTTGGCACCGGCTTTTCTTCTCTTAGTTACCTCCAAAAATTCCCCATAGATATCATTAAAATTGATCGAAGTTTTATTAAGGACATCACCACTGATGAGAGTGATTCATTGATTACCAAAGCAGTGATCAAACTTGGAGAAGCGCTGGGGCTATCTGTTTTTGCAGAGGGTGTTGATAGCGAACAAATATTAACACTCCTAAAAAAATGGCACTGTGACAAATACCAAGGTTTTCTCATCAATCAACCTATACCAGCAAGCAAAGTAAAAAAATTGTGCGATGATCATAACAAAAAATTAAAGCCGACTGTAGAATAACCCCTGCAATCCAATTTCAACTATTTAGTAGTGAACATGAGACCTTCGGACTGCTAAAAATGACCATACCCAGCCGGGTATATTGAAGGACACTATGTCAAACTCTAACACTACTGATAAAATGCTCGTCAGTAATCAAACAGAATCTTTATTTTGTGTCGCGATAGGCGCGTCAGCAGGTGGTTTAGAAGCATTAAGCGATTTCGTTTCAGCACTTCCTAAACATGCGCCAATGGCCTATATGATAATTCAGCATCTATCTCCAGACTTCGATAGTTTAATGAATCAGTTGTTACAGCGGCGCACTGATCTAAAAATATGTACGGTTACTGATGGTATTGAAATAAAGGTAAATACAATTTATTTGATGCCGCCAAGAACTAACATGTTAATGGCCGAAGGCAGGCTCATATTGGTAGACCAAATACCTCACCAAGGCAGTAACTTCCCTATAGATGTATTTTTCCGCTCTTTGGCGGCCGCTGCACAGCATCGCAGCGTTGCAGTCATTCTTTCAGGTACCGGTAGTGATGGCAGCCGAGGTATAAAAGACATTAAAGAAGCTGGCGGATTAACCGTGGTTCAAAATCCCAAAGAAGCACAGTTTGACGGAATGCCATTGTGCGCAATCCAAACAGAATTGGTTGATGCAGTCATGTTGGCCGCTGAAATTCCACAATATCTTGTTAAAGTCTTAGACTTAGAAAAAACACCAACAAAAACAACCGAGCCCAAGATTGATCAGTTTGAAGACAAGACGCTAGCCAAAATCTACGCTCATTTATTAGAGCGTCACGATATAGATTTTAGTTTATATAAGCCAAATACGGTAAAGCGGCGAATTGAACGGCGGATGCGAATTCATGATATTGATGATTTAAAGTCCTATGCGCGACTATTGGTAGAACATCCACAAGAAGCAAAAACCCTAACCAAAGAGATGTTGATAGGTGTAACCCACTTTTTTAGAGATATTGAAGCCTTTGATTGCTTACAACATCATGTTATACCGAATATTTTTGAAAATACCCCTAACAATGAAATGATAAGGGTATGGACGGCGGGATGTTCTACTGGTGAAGAGGCTTACTCCATTGCAATATTATTTGATGAAGAACGTCAACGTCGTAAAAGCGGTCACGAGATAAAAATATTTGCTTCAGATGTTGATGCCAACGCCATCAAAGAAGCCAGTAACGGTACATTTTCCATAAATATCGCAACGGACGTCAACGCAGAACGACTAGAACGATATTTTATTAAAGGTGAAGATGGATTTACAGTAACATCCGAGCTACGACATTTAGTGGTATTTGCCAATCACAACCTACTGAAAGATCCACCATTTTCAAATTGTCAGTTAGTCGTTTGCCGGAATTTAATGATCTATTTTCAAGCCAAAGCACAACAGAATGTGCTGGCAATGATGCAGTTTTCACTACGTAAAGATGGTTACCTTTTCTTAGGAAGTTCAGAAACGTTAGGAGAATTTCAGAAAAATTTTAAGTCGATCAATGACCGCTTTCGTATTTATCAAAAAGATCAGATCATTCATAGAATTAATGACCTATTTACTTTGCCGGCAAACAGGCAAACTAAAGATCGGAAAAGTCCTCCCAGTATTGAGCGTATTCTAAACCGCTACCAACAACCTAAAGAGGCTAATCATATGCCCGCACTAGAAGCGTTGGTGAACGATGTTATTCCTGCGTGTGTGGTAATGAGTGAACAGTTGGAGGTTATCCATTTATATGGCGATCTAGCCCCCTATACTAAACCTATTCAACAAGGTCGATTCAGTGCCAAAATAGGGGACTATCTATTGGATGGCCTGGCGATGGCAGTAACGACAGCAATACACAAGGTCGTCAAATTAAAAGAAGCGGTGCGCTTTAAAGACATACAGTACCAGTCATTAGATGGTGTTGACGCCGCGGTAGACCTTGTTGCGTTATATGTTCCTCGTACGAAAAATAGCGACACTTATGTGGCGGTTGGGCTATCCCCATCCACCGTAGCGCAACCGGCAAAACCTCTCAGCATTCCCTATGATGGACAAATAGAACCTCAACAACGCATTGATGACTTGGAAGAAGCCCTACGTCATAACCAATACCATCTAAGTGCGACCATTGAAGAGCTCGAAACGACCAATGAAGAATTACAAAGTACTAATGAAGAATTAATGGCGTCCAATGAAGAACTTCAAAGTACAAATGAAGAGCTGCAATCGGTAAACGAAGAACTTTACAGCGTAAATAGCGAATATCAGGAACAAATTGAAGAAACAACCAAAGTTAACCTAGACATTGAAAATATAATAAAATCCGCAGATATTGGCTTTATATTTTTAGATGACGCTATGGTTATTAGACGATTTTCACCCAAAGCCAAACAACATATAAATTTAATTGAGTCCGATATCGGACGTCCATTCCATCATATTTCACACAATTTAAAATACGATGGACTACTAAAAGAAATATCATCAGTAATAAATAAAGAGCTAATCATAGAAAAAGAAGTTGTCACCTCTGATGAAACACATATTTTAATAAAACTGGCGCCCTACATGGATAAACTAAATACGGCACAAGGATGTGTAATATCTCTTACCGATGTTAGCCAAATAAAATATTTAAAAACAAGCCTTGAAAACAGTTATCGCGAGCTAAAAGACATAATGTCCGTTAACTTTACGTTACTGAAAGAACCGGTAGATATATTGATTATAGATGATAATGAAATAGACTTACTTGCTATTGAAGAAGCATTCAAAAAAATCAATAAGAAAAATAAAATTTATAACATTTATAGTATAAGTCGCTACGAGGATGTCAGAGATTTTATAAGAACACAAAATATAGATCTTTGCCTTGTTGACTATAATCTTGGTAAGCATACGGGTATAGATTTAGTCAAAGAACTGAGTGTTGATAAACATAATATAGCATTTATCTTGTTTTCAGGGTTCGTAAATGAAGAAATTACTGAAACAGCTATTGAACTTGGTATTTATGATGTAATCGACAAAGCCAATATTACCGCCGCTTTACTTGAACACAGTGTTAAGTATTCGTTAAGACACAAGAAAACAGAAGCTTATCTTAACAAATTGATGTAAGCAAAATTTGGAACTTGCATTATGGAAATGCCAATGTAATGCTTGTTCCCTTATTTTTATCGCTGTCAATCCAAATTTTTCCTCCATGATTATAAATAATACGTTCGACGACACTTAGTCCCAAACCTGAACCAGGATAATCGCTGTCTGAATGTAATTTACGAAAGGGATTAAAAACATCCTTTAGATACTGTTTATCGATACCTATACCATTATCACTTATCGTTATTTTATGTCTAAATAGGCCAGAAAATGTAGAAGATTCATCACTTTTTGACGTAATAATAATAACGGGATCGACACGACAAAACTTTATTGCATTTTCTAGTATATTTTGCAGCAACAAGTAAATTTGCGTATCATTACCTTTAATTACAGGTAATTCACCATACTTTATCGTAACGTTTTTACCATTAACATTAGTGAGTAACTGTTCCAATTCTGATATTATATTATTGAGGTCAACAGAATTGTCCGGTGCTGGATGCAACTCTTCAGTCAAAATATAATTATATAGTCCATCAATCAACCTATTCATTGTAGATAATCGTTCATCTATTTTGGAAAAAAGTAAATTATCACCTTCCTCAAAACTATTTTTCTCCTCTAATCTACTCTTCAATATTTTCGTTAACTGTGAAATATTTCGGATGGGCGCTTTAAAATCATGGGAGAGACTAATGCAAAATGTTTGTTGATCTATAGCTCGCTGTTCAAGTGAAAACTGTCCTTTCTTCCTCTCAATAGAATAATTAATAATTCGATGGAGCAAAGCACTGTTTAGGCTATCTTTTGGCAAAAAATCTTGAGCACCTTTTTGAATTAAATTTTGACCTAGCATTTCATCATTCAAGGAAGTAAGGACAATTATCGGTATATGTGTATCTAAGTTCTCTAAGGCAAGCTCCGTATCTTCGGCACATGAATCAGGCAAACTTAAATCGATTAACGCTATATCAAAAGAAGTAGTGTCAAGTGCATCTAACCCCGATTTTAATTTATCAAAGCTAAGAATATCGCAATCGTTACCGAAAGCGTGAGAGCAATACTCCTCGATTAATTCTCTATGATCTTGATTATCTTCGATCAGTAATATCTTCATTATTTTGACAACTTACTTATATCTGCCCAAAAGTGGTTAACCTCACAGATTTTTTTTGCAAACTCAGTATAATCAAAAGGTTTAACTATATAACTATTAGCACCATACCTATAACTTTTCTCTATATCTAGCGAATTCTCAGATGTACTTACCATCATTATAGGAATGTGTTTCAAAGCTGGATTTTCTTTAATCAATCTCAATGCTTCCAGACCGTCCATAATCGGCATTTTTATATCCATTAGAATGAGATCTGGCATGCTACTTTCACCATTCTCCAGTTCTTGAAGATTAAGAAGATGAGAAACAATTAAATCGCCGTTACTGAAGTGTTCTATTTTGTTTTCCTTATTAAACTCCTCCAGTGCGTCCAAAATCATTTCAGCATGATCAATATTGTCTTCGGCAACCAATATATGTAATGAACTCATGTCAATTCATCCTCGCTATGTTGAGGGATACACAACGTAAACGTACTCCCTTCGCCTAAAATAGAATCCACTTTCACTTGGCCCTGGTGTTTTTCCATGATTGTTTTTACAATCGCTAAGCCAACGCCGCTGCCGCTTCCTACATCAAGTCGTTCAAATATTTTAAAAATTCTATTGTGATATTTCTTGTCAATACCCAGTCCATTATCAGATACGGAAACATAAATAAAATGATTTTCTACATAGCACTTAATGTGAATAACAATTGGCCTTTCCACGCATCTATAGCTAATCGAATTCGAAAACAAATTTTGCAAACATTGCGTTAGTAACTGTGAGTTTACTTTTAATTCTTGCTCTCCATTTTCTATTTCAAATCTAGCATTAGAATTAATAATTGATTCATTCAGTGATTGTTTTGCTCTTTCTACACAATAGTTTAAATCACACATATCTAACTTTAATTTTTTTCGAACTATACGAGCTAAATCTAACAATTCACTAAGCAACTTAGCCATATGTTCAACATTGATTTTTATACGCTCTAATCGATGGCGATTTTTTTCATTAATTCCATTATCGGACGATTCCAATATCCTATCTGTAAACCCGCCAATGGTCACCAAAGGCGATTTTAAATCATGTGATACTGTATAGACAAAAGCTTGCATTTCCTCATTTCTTGATTCAAGTTTCTCATTGCTAGACTGCAATGATTTTCTTAATAAACTCGCATCAGTAACGTCTCTGAAAATAGCCGAAACCGAGGATACATCACCTGATTTTATTTTCACCGGAGAAAATGCAATTGACATGACTACCTCTGTATTTTCATTAGAGTTCATATATATCTCTAATGATTCAGATTTACCCCCATCAAAAACTATTTCAATCTGTTTTCTTATTAATTTTAGCGCCTTGTCATTTTTTATGATTTTTTCAATATTGATATGCCGCATCTGAGAATCTTTAACATCAAAAAATGTCTTAGCAGTATGATTCCAAGAGTCAACGTTCCCATTAATATCTATGCTAATAATTACATCTTTAGAACCTTGAAATATTGCTTCAATCTCAGCTTGCGCTTTCATACGTAAAAAACTGACATGGCTATATAATCGATAAAGCGTTAGTAATATGAAAGCCACTATTACCAATCCTAAATTTGACAGCACAGATGTCATGTAGCGCTGAAAAATGAGACCATTCATTTTCTCATAATTAATTGCGGCCACTACAGTTAACGGAGGGATATGAGACGAAATATTCAGTGTTACAGGGTATTCAACAACGTTAAAAATAACATTCTCTTTTTCAAACACCACGGTATGAAAGTTATCAATCCCAACGGCCACTTCATCAATATATTTCGTTTCATCGTTCCAATTTTTTGTATTCCCATACTCAAAAGAAAATGACTGATTACTATCAGGGTGCAATAGATACTCACCTCTTTCATTCAGCAAGAAAATTTCTATGTATGAGTTTTTATTTTGGGTTAA
Organism: Alteromonas sp. 14N.309.X.WAT.G.H12; assembly: GCF_036697315.1. Lineage (NCBI taxonomy): Bacteria > Pseudomonadati > Pseudomonadota > Gammaproteobacteria > Alteromonadales > Alteromonadaceae > Alteromonas > Alteromonas sp. 14N.309.X.WAT.G.H12. Next base: position 17,690 of record NZ_JBAHZB010000041.1, on the reverse strand, counting down.
CTTACTCAGCAATAATTGAGCGTTAAAGTTAATGATAACCAAACCAAAAAAATTCTGATTATTATCGTATACAGGTTGTGCAATACGATATGTTGGCCATGGTGGTTGTTCTATTTTTCCATATTCTCGGTTCAGCGTTATTTCCGAAATATATAATTGGTTGTCGGGCAGGGTTTGAACACGCTGATAATAATCACGTTCACTTTTTTGTTGTAGATTACTTCCCTGAACGACTTCTATTTCACCATTTCGTTTATGCACCCGAATCAGTTCCCTGCCTTCATCAGCACGACCAATAAAACGGATCTGTACTATATCAGGGTTGTTTTCCATGTATGCCACAAAAAGCATCTCCAAGCGTTCAGCCCAAACACTTACTTCAGCTTTCACTGAGGGAGATAAAGTGCCGTTCTCGAACTCACGTACGATGGCTGCGATGGGCGGGGTGGAATACATGAACCTAGCATCGCTAATACTACTTCGTAACGTTTGTTCGATTATTTCCCCTTTTGATGAAGATTCCAGTAATAGTGCGCTGCTGGTTTCGGTTCTCACTTGCTGCGAAACATCTAAATAACTATACCAAAGGGTAATCGCCCCCAACGCGAAAATAAGAATACAGCCGAAGACATAACCTACCTGACTTAAATGAAATTTATTCATAGAGTAGGTAAAAATAGTAGAAGTAAAAATCCATTTAATTAACCATCAAAAGACGCGTACTTCTAACTATAGCCTAACAATACCAACCCATCATATTAAGTTGCTATTCCATACGCCATTCGTCTCGAATTACCGCATATTCTCACCCGTTTTATAGGATTAGGTAGGCAAAACTCCAACGTCTATTTGTAAATTTGTGCAAAAACCAAATAGCCATAAAATTAATATGGTTATTATGCTTGCAATTGAATCATGATCTTGGGCATCATACATTCACACAACCTTATATAAATAAGGTACACAATGCCTGTCGTGGGTAAAGGGACAATACCCGTGTTTTTATCATCACAGGTAAGGGACTCAACAAACAAAGATTATCAATCGGCCTATGAAAAATTGTTTTACACGAACATTTGATTTTTCAGTTCATGAACTTCCTTCCGTTATTTTCAATCTTACCGCTGACGGCGTGATGTTAACGGATTTACAGCGAATAATTATCGACGTGAATCCTGTATTTGAACAAATAACCGGTTATACCCGAAGTGATATTATTGGTAAAACACCCAGAGTCTTATCCTCTGGCGTGCACAACCCTGAGTTTTATCAGGCCATGAATGAAACGCTCAAGCAACAAGGTTACTGGTGTGGCGATATATGGAATAGAAAAAAAGATGGCACCATCTATCTGGAAAATCTATCCATTACCGCCATCAATGATCCAGACAATGAACCCGCGTTTTATTTGGCGATGTTACGGGATATCACCAAGCAGAATTTATATAAAGAAAAATTACGCAATGAGTCTCTTTACGACCCGTTAACCCAACTACCTAACAGAAAATTACTTGCCGAAAAGCTGCAAAGTGCAATACATCACGCAAATCAAAACAATAAGCAAATCGCCGTCTACTTCCTTGATTTAGATGCATTTAAAGCCATCAATGACTCCATAGGCCATAATGCGGGTGATAAAGTACTTACAGAAGTCTCCAAAAACCTTGCTCAATGCTTACGAGATGATGACCACATCGCCCGAGTCGGAGGTGACGAATTCGCCGGGGTAATTTCTAACCTTGAAAACCATTCAGATTGCTTTCCTATTTTGCATAGAATATTACGGGCAGCATCACAACCGCTAAAAATCAATGACCGCTTAGTTTCACTATCTGCCAGTATTGGCGTGACTTTCTATCCTCAGCAATCTCCCCTAGAAGGCGAACAACTATTGCGACAGGCTGATGTTGCAATGTATGAGGCCAAACAAAGCGGAAAGAATGTGGTTAAACTCTATGACGAAATTGATGCCTCGAAAGAACGAAAAAATAAGCAGGTTCTTGATGAAATATCTTTAGCAATAAAACAAAATCAATTAATTCTGCTCTATCAACCTAAAATAAATATGCAAACCGGTGAGTGTATTGGTGTCGAAGCATTAATACGATGGCAGCATCCCCATCGAGGATTACTCTCGCCTAATCGATTCATACCGTTAATTGAAGAACACGCATTATCCATTGACTTAGGTTACTGGGTCATTGAAAACGCCCTCAAGCAAATATCTCAATGGCAGTCTCTTGGTTTCTCCATACCAGTAAGTGTAAATATAACCAGCAAGCATATTCATCAAGATGATTTTTTAGCCAATTTAAAGCAACTACTGAGCGTTTATCCTCATGTTACCCCCCAATTTCTGGAACTTGAAATTGTAGAAAGTTCTGTTTTATACGATGTAGATCGCGTTGCGGACGTGATACAGCAGTGCAATGAGTTGGGAGTAGCGGTTTCTCTGGATGATTTTGGTTCTGGCTATTCATCACTTTCATACCTTAGAAAGTTGCCTGTCTCGAAGTTAAAAATTGATCGTAGTTTTACCAGCAACATACAAAAAAACACCGCAGATTTAAGCATCATTGAAGCCGTTATGGCATTGGCCAACGCCTTCAATTGTGAAGTTATAGCGGAAGGTATAGAAAATGAGGAGCAAGGCTTATTACTGTTAAAACTTGGCTGTAACAAGGCTCAAGGCTATTTCATTAGCAAACCCACAACCAGCGAACAAATTATCAAATGGCTTGAGCAAAAAATGACGGTTGGTAGCTGGAGACAACAAATTAAACTGGAAGATGAAGCCTTACTCCTTACCTATGCCATTGTTGAACACCGTGGTTGGCTAGAAAAATAAAATTATTCTTACTTAATATAAACGTGTCGCTACCAAAACTCGACCATAGTCAATGCCTTTTTACTGTTTGGTATAACCGTTTAGCAAACATCATGCAAAATAAAAACTGTGATACTTTTGTGATAAATCCCCCCTATTGTTAGGATATTTACTTCATAAACTGTGCTTACTTAATCAAGGAGACAGTTATGAAACTCAAACAAACAGCAAAATCATTGGCCATTATCTCTACCTTATTATCAGCCGCTCAAGTTAACGCCGCGGATCTGGATATTACCCTTGTAAACCTCACCCACTCAATTTCTTTTACCCCAGTACTGGTTGCTGCCCACGGTGAAGACACATCCTTATTTACCCTGGGTGAAGCCGCAAGCTTGTCATTACAAAAAATGGCAGAGGGTGGTGACACATCAGGACTAAAATCCGATGTCACCGCTGTCGGTGGCGTTAACCTAGATCTTACCGATGCCCCGACATTAGCGGGTGTGACGTCCATGGGTTCTATTGATACAGGCAGCAACGAATACTTATCCCTCACCGCTATGTTATTACCTACAAATGACGGTTTTGTGGGCTTAGACAGCTGGCACATCCCCACCGAAGCCGGTACCTATACCATTATGCTTAATGGTTATGATGCGGGAACTGAAGTGAATGACGAAATCGTCAATGGTGGCGGCGAAGTGGGTGTGGCGGGTATTCCAGCCGATCCAAGTGGTAATGCAGGAAGTGGAGGTACAGGGGCAAGCTTCAACGAAGGCAATACTACTGTTCATATTCACCCAGGCAATATTGGCGATACGGATGCAAACGGCGGTTTCTCTGACTTAGACAGTACAGTACACAGATGGTTAAACCCTGTGGCTAAGCTGGTCATTACCGTTAACTAAGGGAAGATTAGGCATGAAAAAAATTCAAACATTTAAACTTGTCGGATTAATCGCAATGACGGCTATCTTGTCAGCCTGTGATTTAGATGGCAACGACCACGCTAGTGCTGACGACACGGTTGAGCCAATCGAAACACCTCAAACCTATGTCTATGAAGTGACCCTGACGAATATCACGCAAGGGCAAATGATTTCACCACCGGCAGTGATTACCCATGCCGCTGGCGTGAAGTTATGGGAAGCAGGCGAACCGGCAAGTGTCGCTTTAGAAATGCTCGCCGAAAGCGGCGATAGCAGCGAACTCGTCGCCCTACCCGACGTTGAGCACAGCGTGGCAAGCGAAACGGGTCTTGCGCCTGGTGAATCCCAAACACTGACACTGGAACTCAGTGACACCGACTCCATGAGCCTTAGTTTGGCGGTAATGCTAGGTATTACCAATGATGCTTTTACCGGCGTGACCGATTTAGATATTAGTGGTCTAGAACTGAATGAAAGCTATCAACAATCCTTAATGGCCTACGATGCCGGCACGGAAGAAAATGATGAAATTGCTGTGCCTGGTATTGGCGGCGAAGGCTTCAATGCTAGCCGTGAAGGTGACGTGGACCGAGTCGCTGTTCATGCCGGTATACTCACCGAACTTGAGTTAGCCACCTCGCTTTTACTACCCGAACACAAATTTGATAATCCAACCGCCCAATTAATTATCACTCGGGTGCAATAAAATAGTCATTGAACCGCTCTTATCTATATACCTTATAGATAGGAGTGGTTACTTCAATGACCAATAAGATTTTATTAGTTGAAGATAGTCGGGACATTGCCAATATTATTTCCATCAATTTATCGATGATGAATTATCAGGTTGTGGTCTTTCACGATGGCACTGAGGCCTACAAACAGTTAAATCATCACTATGATCTGGCCATTTTAGACATCACACTTCCAGGTACCGATGGACTTAAATTATGCAAGCGATTGCGTCAATTACAACCGGATATCCCGATAATCATGTTAACTGCGAAAACCTCGGAATTAGATGTGGTGAAAGGCTTAGAAAATGGCGCAGATGATTACTTAACAAAACCGTTTTCGGTGTTGGAATTACAAGCCAGAGTTAAAGCCCATCTTCGGCGCAACCAAGGAAAGGAGCCACTTGAGGCCGCAAGTAAACAAGTGTTAACTTTCGGCGAATTGACCATCGACCCTAATCTCTATCAAATACAGCTTAGCGATTCGGTTTTAGAATGCACCGCAAAAGAATTTGAGTTGCTGTATTTCTTAGCGCAGCAACCCCAACGGGTTTTTAGTCGAGAGGAATTACTCCACAGTATTTGGGGATGCCGTCGTGAAGGCTCTGCCCATACCGTCAATTCTACGGTGAACCGCCTTCGTTCGAAACTCGAAGCAGACCCCGCTAACCCACTTTGGTTAAAGACCGTTTGGGGTGTTGGCTATAAATTTTCCTATTAAAAGACATTATAAAATCGAGATTACTCATGTTCCGAACACTCGCCAGCCAACTTACCCTCGCTATCAGTGCTTTATTCATTATTGCTGCCTTTGTTTTGTTTCAGTGGTATTTACATAGCAGTGAAAAATTTGCCGATGAGGTAGAGCAAGTTTTACATCGAGATTTGGCGGCTCATATCGTTCACGATAACCCCCAATTGGAAAGCGGGATCATTGATACCGAAAGCTTAGTGTCGGCGTTTCATACTAAAATGCTACTGGGACCGGAATGGGAGTTTTATGCCCTTGATACTAAGGGTAAAGTGCTGGCCTACTCTGCGCCGGAAGGTGCGGTTAAACTTAACAGCGTGGATCTAAAACCGATAGATGATTACCTTAATGGAAGCCACTTTCCTGTTTACGGAGACGATCCAAGAGCACTCGGATCGCAAAAAATATTCTCGGTGACCCCCATTATCAGTGCGGCATCATCCCAAATCCAAGGTTATCTGTACGTGATTATTGGCGGCCAAAAACGTGATTCAGCCACCGCTTTACTCACCGGTAGTAAGGTAATAAAAGACAGTGCTTTTATACTTGGCATGGCGATTTTATTTGGCATTATCGCCATGTTATTGGTGGTAATAATTATTACTAAACCCCTTAAAAAGCTAAGCCAACGCACCCTTGAATATGTCAAAAACGACTTTGCCAACCTAGATACCACATCAAACAGTTGGTTAAAAAGCAAAGAGATTCAAGACTTAGAGTTAAGCTTTATTTCATCAGCGCAGCATATTAATAAGCAACTCAACCAAATAAAAAATACCGAGCAGTTGCGACGAGAATTGCTATCTCATATTTCCCATGATTTCAAAACGCCCATGACCGGCCTTAACGGCTATTTAGAAACCTGGTTAATAACCCCCGAAGAACAGCGCAAGCCGGAGCTCGTGCATCTTGCCTATCAAAACAGTCTGCAAATCAATCAACTGGTGGATCAACTTTTTGAGTTAGCTCGGTTAGAAAGTGGCGATATTCAGTTTATCCCCGAGCCGGTAAATGTGGTAGAGCTCGCCTACGATGTGATGCAGCGCCTTCGTTTTCAAGCAGAACAGCAACAGGTTCAACTTCGCGTCATCGCCGAGACCGAGCACGGGATTGTGGCCTATGCCGATATCAGTAAATTAGAGCGAGTATTGGTGAACCTCATTGATAATGCCATTCGTCATACCCAAGCGAGCGGCATGGTGAAAATTGAAATCAATGATTATCAAGACAAAGTGGCCATGAGCATTATTGATAACGGGCGCGGTATTCATCAAAATGAACTCGAAGCCATCTTTGAACCTAAATATCAGGCCTCTAATAGCCAAGCAAACATTGCCAATGCAGGGCTAGGATTATCCATTGTAAAACGATTACTGGACATACATAAAAGTGTGATCCGCGTCACCAGTCAACCAGGAAAAGGCAGCCGTTTTACCTTTGAACTGGCAAAAGCGGCATTGTGAAATACGATGAAGTGATACCCGATAAAATGCACCATATTTGCCACCTTACCACTTGTGTATTGAGCGCCCAAAAGCGCAAGAGTATGTATACAATGGAAATGACACACCATGCACACTATTACCTTTTACGACGCAGTCCTAATATCGCAAGACCAAGGGTAAGTAACACGAATGAGTTGGGGGCTGGCACTGAAACACTGACATTCTGGTAAAAATCCACTTCATCGGTAAACGTCCATGGCCCATCTAAGGAAAATTCCAAGTTCAGTACAAAATAGCGGGCTGTTTGATTGAGTGCAGATAAAGTTAAGTCGCCGTGAACCAGATTATTCGCTGTATTTTCAGGTACGTAAAGGGAGTGAAAGGGGGTGCCCCAAGTCACACCATCCACACTTGTGCCCACACTAATGGATGGAAATACCACATCGTTCAGTCGGTCCTGTACCGTCCCCACAATAATTTCATTTACCATGGTAAGCGCACCAAAATCAAACACGATATAGACGCTATCATCTGTCCAACCTAACCATTCATAAGCATTACCATTACCTAAATCGGCTTGCCAAATATGCGTCCCATATAAACCATCAATCAGTTGGCTACCCGTTTCATCGTGATAACAATACGAACCGCAATCTGTGGCTTGCAGAACACTGTAGCTCAGCGGGTTAATTTCAACGAGCGCTCCATTCGCCCCCATCGCCCAAGGAAACAAAAATAACACGACATACTTAAAATACTTATTCATAACAACTCAATTTATACTGACATTTCTTTTACATATGCCAAATACGAGCCATTTTTAACTATATGTTTAAAATGAATTTATTTTATTTAAATGCAAGTCATGTAAAAAATATCGACAGTATTGCGATAAGCATCACCTTGTGAATTACAGGAACTAGCGCCTTCCCAAACGCTATGCAATACTTCACCGGATACACAACGATTAACAAGAGCAGTACGTGGTTTATTTAGTTGCAGTTACAGTATTATGGGCGTTTTCCTTTTCCTTAATTGGGGAATATTTAGCCGGTGAGGTGGACAGTTATTTTTCGGTACTCACCCGTATTTTACTTGCTGCCTTGGTATTTTTACCCTTTCTTAAGCCCCGTATGCTAAGTATAAAACAAAAAGTCACTCTTGCTGGGCTGGGCGCTTTGCAGCTCGGTATGATGTACATCTTTTTTTATCATTCCTTTTTGTATCTAACCGTACCTGAAGTATTGCTTTTCACCATCTTCACCCCGCTTTACGTAGCTATACTTAACGATGCCCTGTTTAATCGGTTTACGCCCTTTCACCTCGTCTGTGCACTGCTCGCCACTGCAGGGGCGGCCATTATTCGCTTTCAGGGTATCAATGAAGATTTCTGGCAAGGCTTTCTTATAGTACAAGGCGCTAACCTTTGTTTTGCTTTTGGTCAGGTCGGGTATAAAAAGCTGGCCTCTTCCTTTCACTCAAACCTAACCTACCACAATGTTTTTGCCTGGTTTTATCTTGGCGCCCTCGCCATTGCCCTGCCCGCCTTTGTTATATTTGGCAATAGCCAACAATTGCCCCACACAAGTACTCAATGGGGTGTACTCCTATGGCTTGGCGCAGTGGCATCGGGCTTAGGTTACTATTTTTGGAATGCAGGGGCACTTAGGGTTTCTGCGGGTACCCTGGCCATTATGAACAATGCATTAATCCCGGCTGGATTGGTGGTAAACCTCATGCTTTGGTAAAAAGACACCCATTATGGTCGACTGGCTTTAGGGGGAACTATCATCGTGATTGCACTGTGGTTGTCCCAAAGGCACGAGAAAAAGAAAACAACACACGAAGCGAAAACGTAAAAACCATCAATGCCATAGAAAAACAGAGCGCAATACCCATTAAGTGCGCTGATAACAGCTATGCATTTCGTAATCTTTTCTGGGACCTTTAACTTGCCAGGTAGAGGACCACTGCGGCCAGGTTTCAAAACCGTAACTGACTTTGTAATGGTCATCACCGCATAGGTGTTCCCCATTGGGCTGGGCGGCACTAAAGGAATGAAAATAGCGAATATCGTCAAATAACACATCAAACTGATTCGTCGAGGACTGCTGCCAAATGTAGCTGCGCTCGGCCTGTAAAACCTTTCCATGGGGCCCCGAGACCTGCCCTGACTCATGGTAAAGCAAAGCCTCGTCCCGCCAGCTGAAACTCGCCTTGCCTGCAAACAAAAAGGTATCGCCGCTGCGCTGCACAATGGTACGAGAAAGTTGCCAAAGACCCACAAAGTCCTCTAGGCATGACGGCAATGGTTTTTGTGGTTTTGCATTGACGGGCAACGCTGGGGGTGTCGACGAGCCTTTAATCACTACAGTTAGTACTTACAAATGACGATAGTATGGGATATAAGGGCATAGCCCCAGCAATTCAATAGCCTAAGGCTACACAGAAAAACATCACACAATGGTCTGTACTCACCTGCCAGCCTGTCATTTAGAGGGAAAGCCCTGCTAGCTCCACAACACAAAGAGGGCCGCTAGGCCGATTAACAGTAAGCCGACAATTTCATGGCTAGCCACCCGCTTTTTAAGCCAAAATACGGAAATAAGCATGGTTAACAACACTTCTATTTGACCTAACGTTTTCACATACGCGACGTCATTTAAGGTCATGGCAGTAAACCAGCATATGGAGCCTGTACAACTGACAAAACTGGTGGCCGTGGTGAGTTTTAGGCTATGACCGAGTTGTTTAATGGTGTTAGGGCGACGAAACCCAATGTAGCTGCACAACAGTAGGGTTTGGATACAAAGGATCCATAGCAGGGTCCAGGCTGCACTGTGGTAGCTGGGTAACGGCAATAGATGACTTAATTCCCGTACAAATAACGACGTAAAGGCAAAGCAGGAACCACATGTCAGACCAATCAGGGCGGTCGATAGACTAACACTACCTCCCCGTCTAAATCCGCTCAGCACAAACACCGCGATGGTACCGATAATAATGCCTAGCCATCCTAGCAGCGTCAGCACGCTACCAAAAAACAAGGTACCAAATACGCCTGCCACCAACGCTTCACTTTTTGCTAAGCCTGCCCCTATGGCAAAATTCTTTTGTTTAAACAGGATCACCATCAGTGATGTCGCTGCGATTTGCAAAAGTGCCGCTGCCAGCGCGATAAGGACATATTTTACGCTAAAATGGGGGACGTCTGCCGGTTCAAAATAGTACAGTATTAATAGGTAAAATAGCGCCATGGGCGGCGCAAACAAAAAGCGGGATAAGGTAACCCCCGAAGTACTGACACTCTGGCTTAACTGGCTTTGAAAGGCATTACGCAAGGTTTGAAACACCACGGCGAATACAGTAAATACGGCCCAACTCAAAATAACTCCAACTTAACGATAAACAGACAAAAGCACGAATGACTCTTGGCTGAAGGCTAAAATTCACAAGTGGCAATCCTTCGATGCGGCTCAATAAATGATTGTTTATCCGTCCGCTCTACTGGCACACGCAGACTGCAATAAACGTTAAGCATAGCGCTTGGCCGCTAGGGCTTCACGCTGTTGCTGAGCAAGCAACTGGGCTAAGGCATTTGCCACATAGTCGATATGCTGTGCCGCCAGTGTCATGGCATGCTCGGTGTCACCGGCTATCACCGCCTTGCCTAGTGCTAGGTGCTGTTCCAATAGCGTTTGAGCACAATGACGCTGGTGTAATATTTCACTGCGACTGAAAAACATACCACTGCGATTTAAGCTATACAGGGAGGCCATCATATGGATCAGCGTGCGGTTATGACTGGCGTGTACAATGGCCATGTGCAACTGGGCATCTAATTCTAAGGCCTGAGACAGATCGCCTTGTTCATCAGCCCGTACCATCTCATCAAGAATGGTCTGAATGCCTTGTTTATCTTCAGCGGTGGCCCGCGCACTGGCCAGCTGGGCAGCGAACACTTCCTGACTTTTACGGTATTCAAGGTGATCCTGAATAGCCCGGGGATGACGACAATATAACGCTATCAAGGCCGGCGTCATCACATCGCCACTCAAGGGAGCCACCACCGCTCCACTCCCCGGATGAATTTCTAACAACCCACGCTCTTCTAAAATACGTAATGCTTCACGCAATTTCGGCCGCGACACCCCTAATTGTTCCGCCAGTATACGTTCAGCGGGCAATTGCATACCACTGCGTAAAATACCGTCGAGAATATAGTTTTCCAGTTGTTCCACCACCGCTTCAGATAACGAATGTTGTTGCACCGATTCAAAGATTTCGGTGGGGCATTTCGTTTGTGATTCATTGGCGATAGATGTGGCTGATTTCATAAAAACTCGGGCAAACAGGGAGATCAATAGAATGATGGCAAGTTTACCTGTGCTTCCCAAATAAGAGTAGCTTTTTGTGGTAAATAAAATTGACCAAATATAATCGGTAAAGTATGTTTACCAAAACCATACAACAATAAGCCCCATTATGAGACTCAAAGATTGCCACAATTATCATGACTTTCGGAAACTAGCCAAACGTCGCTTACCCAGCCCAATTTTTAACTATATTGATGGCGGCGCAGACGATGAAACCACTCAACGACGCAACAGCGACAGCTTTGAGGCTTGCGATCTTGTACCCAATGTATTGCGGGGAGTAAAAGACATCGATTTGTCGGTGACCGTCATGGGGCAGAAACTGGCCATGCCTTTGTATTGTTCTCCTACTGCTTTACAGCGCCTTTTCCACCATCAAGGCGAGCGAGCTGTAGCTGCTGCTGCGGCTAAGCATGGCACCATGTTTGGCGTATCGTCTTTAGGTACAGTCAGTCTGGAAGAGTTACGTAGAAAACACGACAATCCCCAAGTTTACCAATTTTACTTCCACAAAGATCGGGGGCTCAACAGTGCTATGATGCAACGGGCAAAAGAAGCCGGTGTGGAAGTGATGATGCTTACTGTTGACAGTATTACCGGCGGCAATCGGGAACGGGATTTACGCACCGGATTTTCCATTCCTTTTAGGCTGACCTTGGGCGGCATCATGCAGTTTGCCATTAAGCCTATGTGGGGGATCAATTACGTTACCCATGAATCCTTCAGTTTGCCTCAACTTGATGAACACATCGATATGGATGGCAGTGCCATGTCCATTGGCCGTTATTTCTCTGAAATGCTCGATCCTGCTATGAATTGGGATGACGTGGCCAAAATGGTTCAAGAATGGGACGGCCAATTCTGTTTAAAGGGCATTATGTCGGTAGAAGATGCGAAAAAAGCCGTGGATATTGGCTGTACGGGGATCATCTTATCCAACCATGGCGGACGTCAACTGGACGGCTCACGGGCGCCCTTTGACCAACTCAAAGAAATTGTCGATGCCGTGGGCGATAAAATTGATGTGATCATGGACAGTGGCATCCAGCGTGGCTCTCATGTGGTAAAAGCACTGGCACTGGGAGCGAAAGCCGTGGGCGGTGGACGCTGTTACTTGTATCCGTTAGCCGCAGCAGGCCAGGCCGGTGTGGACCGGGCCCTTAGCCTGATGAAAGCCGAGATCCAGCGCGATATGATGCTAATGGGTTGCCAGTCGGTCAGTGATTTACATGAAGGCATGCTAAGGTTTCGTTAGTTGCAACACGACCTTACGCACTAAAAGCCAGATCCTGTATCAATAATCCAGCTAGCTACGTGATGCCACGGTGTGGCGTTCCTTGCGACCACATAAAGGGCCCATTAACTGGGCTCTATGCATAAAATTTGTCGTATTTTTTATTGAAAAGCCCCTTACAACTTAATTGGTCGCGGGGGCGAAACGTATTTTTCCGGCTTCAACGGACATATTTAACGGAATAGTCGCTAGCCAAGCCACGCCCGGTTGGCTGGTGTCTAACGTATAAACTGGATTCGTTTTTAAGTAACTATTGACCAACGCCATTACATCGTCACTGACTGGTGCCAAATTACCGCTAAAGCCTCCCGTTTCAATGCTGCTGTCTAATAATGTTAACGATTGTACGTAAATGGCTTTTTCACTGGCATTATATGATGGAGCACCTTCTAAACTTAAGGTCACTTTGGCCGGATAAGTAAACCCCAACATACCAGCAATGGCATCTGCATCTACCGTTAGACGTATTACATTTCGGTTGTCTGGGCCAATATCCACCGCTAAATCGTTTAGGGCTATTTCAACGGGAACCCCCAGCACTCGGGTATTATCGTTTAATTTAAGCAGCTGTTTACTCAGCACTGTTTCGAGTTCTGAATTGTTTACCGTATAAGACGTTAACGATGCTAACGAACTACAACCCCAAATACAGATACTCATTAAGAAAAGCAGTAATACACGCATGGTGCGCCTCTAAAATTATAAACAATAAATCAATGTACCACGACTACAGCGAGAACATCATCGGGTGATCCTGATTACCTTGATATAAAACTTAGCAGATAACGTCAATTTTACGTAAAAATAGGCCATCCATAACCCCCCGCCTCCATCATTATTGCAAATGATTATCATAATCAATATTATACAGGCAATTTTTTAGTCACTGCATTATTTGCTCACTATGTCATTATCCCTTACCTACACTATTTTCACTGCGTGCACTCTATGGTTAGTTGCGTCTGTCGCTGAGGCTGCATCGTCAGAATCTAATATAAACAATGACAGTGTTACCAATGCCCCGCAAATACCTGATGATGAACTCCAGCATATAGAAGTGACTGGACGGGCCTTATCTTTGTATAAATCGGACAGCGCCAGCTTAGGCATGAGAACCGATACACCCATTGATAAAATTCCCCAGAGTATCCAAGTAATCACCCAGGATCTTATGGAGGATCAGGCCGCCTATGAAATCTCTGATCTTTATCGGTCAATTTCAGGGGTCTCCTACAATAACTTTTCCACCGTTACCATGCGCGGGTTTGCCCAAGATGAAATTCTCTACGATGGGTTAAAAGGTGATCCTTTCAGTGGATTTTCCATTCCCCAACTGTTTTCTATTCAACAAATTCAAGTATTAAAAGGGCCGTCCGGTGCGGTGTACGGCGCGGGCGATTCAGGTGGTGTGATCAACTATGTGACCAAAAAGCCCACTTACGAGGCCATCAACACGGTGGAACTAGGCTTAGGAAATAAGGATTTTTTAAGCGGCAGTATTGAATCCTCCGGACCTGTCAATGAGGCCGCATCTCAGCGTTACCGCGTAGGGGTTTATCTGAGCGATGAAGGTTCCTACCGCAACAATGTCGATGAACAAAACCAAAGTGTTGATTTAGGGTATAGCTGGGATATTAACGATAACAATACCCTTACTGTCCAATACAACCACATTTATCAGCATATTGATGGCGCAAGGTTGCGGGGTATTCCCACTGACGACAATGGTAACTTTTTAACCGACACCTCCTGGAACAATAACGAGGCCACCGACTATCAGGAACTCACCGCCAATGTTGTGCAGTTAAATTTAAGTACCGATATTAATAGCGGGTTAACCAGCCAGTTAAATGCCCGCTTCTTTACTAATGAAGAAACCCAAAAATATCACGAGTTAAATGCTTTAATCGATAGTGATGACGATGGGGAATACGATGAAACCAAGCGCCAATACCGAGATCGATACGAACAAAATAAAGGGGCATTTTTAGCCGGTTATGTGGTGGCGGAGCTTTCGAATCATACCCTTGTGCTCGGCACGGATTACACCTATAACGACAATGACTTTTTGTACTATCGTGCAACCGGGGAAGACGACGGGGTGTCGAATTTAAGTTTGTTCAATCCTGTGTATGGTCAGGATGACGCCGATGACTATGTCTTATCCTTAAACGCCGATGAACATACGGTACTCAATCAACTAGGTCTATTTGTTCAAGACCAATGGGATATCACAGAGAAACTCAACCTTGTTGCAGGCGCCCGTGCTGACTACATCGATGAAGATTTCTCAGATTATCGCAATGCGTCCACCGCGTCTTATCATGATATTGGCTACTCTAGCCGCATTGGCGCTACCTACGCGGTAAGTCCGGCGTTGATCCCTTACGTGTCTTTTTCCACGGGCTTTTCCCCACAATCGGCAGAAGACCAAAACACCTCCGAAGACGGCAGCTTATTTGATCCGGAAGAAAGCCAGCAATTTGAAGTTGGCGCCCGAAGCTATTGGTTCGATAAAAAGGTGAACCTGAATCTGGCCGCTTTTCATATAGAACGTAAAAATATGCTGGCCGAAGATGTGGATAACGATGACTACAACGTTGCTATTGGTAAAATACGCAGCCAAGGTATCGAGGTTGATGTGCTAACAGATATCACCTCCCGCTGGGTAGCCAACATCAATTACGCCTACAACGACGTAGACGTAAGCGATACCGATGACGATTATCGCTACACCGCCAATATGCCCCGTCATCAATTAGGTGTGTGGACACGCTACGATTTCCCCAGCATTCACTCTTCTATTGCCCTGGGGTTGGATTACGTCAGCGAACAGCGAAACCGCAGCAACCAGATTGTGAAACCCTATACAATTTTTGATTTGTCATGGCAAAGTCAATGGCAGGATTGGACGTTTCAAGCCAACATCAAAAACCTGTTTGATAAGGAATATGCCATCAGCGGCTTTACCGAAACCATTGGTTCCTATGTGGGCGAACGTCGCCGACTTTATCTGATGACATCCTACGATTTTTAGCAACAACTTACTTATAACGCCACAATCTGATCTAACATGAGTGGGGCGGTTCGATATAACAGTGTTTGTCGATCAAAGATTTTTTCATCCGTGTTTATCAATAATTTTAGAAACTTTGATTCACATTCAGCAAAGTGAACCGTCACACTGCCCTTTTCATAGGAAAAGTCATCGTCCGTAGCTGTAATTAGCATTTTCCATTGATGCCCGTCGTCTGAGCGCCATAATTGTACATTACGAGGCGGTAAAAAATGTCGGTGTAAGCCCGGCGTATAGCCTAAAGTAATCTGACTAAATGTCTCCTGATGGGCTAATTCAATTTCTATTGTTGCTTCCCCGGTTGGGAATTCAACCCATTGGTCAGCATGAAAAACATTTTGCCCCTGACTAATGCCGCATACTAAGGTTTTCTCTGGTTGGGGATTCCATTCTCGGTTTACCTTACAGTGAGCCAAATTGACACGAGCACCAATAAGTTTATTTTCCACACTTTGAAAAAGACTGGTAGGGAAATACCTGCCTGTGACTTTGCATTGACCTTGAACCCTGACGGTTGTATTGCCCGACACGACAAAAGGCCCCTTATACGGTTGGCCATGTTTTGGTTCCGTACCATCGACCGTATAAAGCCAGGCGATATCATCCTCTATTTCACGATGAAAACTTATCTTGTGACATGCCCCAAGCCCTACTCCGTGAAGTTGAGATTGTATTTGGGGAGCGTAGATGGCCTCTGATACATTCAGCCCCATCAATGCAAATCGCTGTAAGAGATATTGTAAACGTCGACTAAAATCAGCCCAGTTCTTTTCCGGTTGTTGTGACCAGGCCACTTCCGCTAACGCCGTCATTCTGGGTAAAACCATATATTCTACCCTCTCAGCAGAAACAACATATTCACTCCAAAGCTGCCCCTGAATACCGATAATATTGGCCGCTGCGGGCGTATCACGCATAGGCTCAGGTATAGGCTCGAAGTGATAGACCTTTGAGGTGGAAGTAAGACCGTGAATGGCCATGTGTTCGTCAACGGATTTAGACTGATAAAAATCAAAATAGGTATGTGAAGCAGGGCTCATAATAACCTCATACCCCGATTTAGCGGCTTCAAAGCCCACCTCGGCATTTTGCCAGCACATTATGGTTGTGCCGGGTATGTCGCCGCCTTCTATCACCTCATTCCAACCGATGGGCTTTTTACCCAAAGAAATAATGATATCGGAAACATTTTTGATAAAGTAATGATGCACACTATCGTAGCTTTCCCAGCCATGGGTTTGCATAAGTGTGCGAACAAAATCACTGTGTTGCCACTGGGTTTTCACCACTTCATCACCGCCGAGGTGAATATAGTCACCGGGAAACAGATCGGCAATATCAGTAAACAAGGTGCGGAGTGCGTCAAAGGTATCACTGGTGGGACACAAAACATGTTGAAAAATACCGAAACTTTCTTCCACTGGCGGCTGATTACCCGCACAACCAAACTGTGGGTAAGCATGTAAAAATGCGGTAGCATGCCCAGGAAGATCGATTTCTGGTACCACCATAACGTGTTTTGTTTCGGCATAGGCCACAATCTCCCGCACCTCGTCTTGGCTATAATAGCCACCATGGGGCACGCCATCACCTTCAAAAGGTCCATCCAGCGTGTGCCCTACTACGGTTTGATTACGCCATGCCGCCGATTCCGTCAATTTAGGAAAGGAGCGGATTTCAATGCGCCAGCCTTGATCATCGGTAAGGTGCCAGTGAAAGCGATTGATTTTATGTAGGGCGAGTAAATCAATAAAATGCTTAATAAAGGAAACTGGCATAAACCGGCGGGCCACATCCAAATGCATGCCACGGTAGGAAAATCGAGGGCTATCTTTTATATCAACAAGCGGTATAGAACAGCTTTGCTGATTCCCTTTAGACCCAGAAAAAGCCTCGTTGGGTATCAATTGACATAGGGTTTGAAAGGCATAAAAAACCCCAGCCGAGGAACGAGCAGAAATATGAATCCCCTTTTCCTTTACCGTTAAACAATAGCCTTCCCTATTAAGCGCGGCATTTTGGCTAACGGTTATTGTCGCCTCCCCATTAGCATCCCGCACGCCTTGTTGTTCACTGACCGAAGGTGTGGCGATGGTATGAAGCACAAAAGTCACAAAAAGTTGTGATTTAAACCAGTCTTGCCACCTTGCAACCTCGTTTACAAAGTCCTTACTGGCATACACATCTACACACGAGCCCAATACAAACTCCCCAGCATAAGAAACACACTGCAAAGGCTTAGGTATGATATTTTG
>NZ_JBAHZB010000040.1:0-31627 GCF_036697315.1 Alteromonas sp. 14N.309.X.WAT.G.H12 | reverse complement strand
TTGTTGTACTTTACCCAACGCAATGAAGGCATTCATAATCCCCCAGACAGTACCAAACAAACCGATATACGGGCTAATCGATCCTGCGGTAGCTAAAAAGGGCAAACGACTTTCCAGCTCTTCAACCTGCCGAGACATAGAGACACGCATAGCACGATAGGTGCCATCAACAATGCCCTCCACGGCGGTATTGCCTTTACGCAAACGTACAAATTCTTTAAAACCAGAACAAAAGATACTGGACATGCCACGTAACCCACTTCTAGCAGACAGCTCTTGATATAGCTTGTTGAGATCAGCCCCAGACCAAAATTTGTCCTCAAACTGGCGCATTTCTTTTTCAGCCGCACTTAGCGCTCTGGTGCGTTGAAAAATAAAGGTCCAAGAAGCAACCGACACGCCCAGTAATAACAACATAATAAGCTGAACAACAAAGCTCGCTTGCAGAAAAAGACCAATAAACGTTAAATCAGAATCCACTAGATAAATCCCCTAACAAAGTGGTGGGTAGCTTCCGCGGTTTCATTACCGTCGGATCTACACATGCAATTTTTATATCTGCAGAAACCAGACACTGGTCTTGCAAATCTTTTATTTCTTGTCTGAAAGTCATACTCGCACCCTTTAATTCTACAATTTGAGATTCAATACTCAACAATTGATTGAATCGCGCGGGTGCATGATTATTCATTTCAACCCGTTTGACGACAAAAGCCACAGATTGTTCCATTAACCTGTCTTGTTCATAGCCAAGCTCTCGTAACCACTCGGTTCGGGCTCGCTCCATAAATTTAAGATAATTGGCATAATAGACAATACCACCGGCATCGGTGTCTTCATAATAAACCCGAACAGAAAAACGGTGCTTCATTTTAAGAAAAAACCTTTAATGTAAAAAAATAATTCTTAATATCCAGATTAATGATCAACAATGGGGTATCCAAATGGTCAGTTTTTAGCGGCGAAATGCGCTATTTATACGGTAAGTAAAAGAACTCTTGGCATAATTTAACACACTATTTACGAATTAGTTTTTCTAATCCAAAACCAAAATTTAACTCAATTGTCAGTCATTAACGTGAGTATATAATGGCGCCATCTGTCGAACAGCGTGAAACGTTTTATCAACGACTCACATGAGTTCTCTCCTGGTTGACATGAGTTCCCTGGATTTATTTCCTTCAACACTTGTTGTTTTGCCCGCTCAATTTGAGCGGGCTTTTTTATGCCCGATTGAAAATACACTACGGCGTCGGCTCAAAACCAAAGTGCAGATACGCCCGTTGGGACACAATACGGCCTCGTGGCGTGCGCTGTAAAAAACCCTGCTGAATCAAAAACGGCTCAATCACGTCTTCAATGGTTTCTTTTTCTTCCCCAATGGCTGCCGCCAAATTGTCTAACCCCACAGGGCCGCCGTCAAATTTGTCGATAATGGCCGTCAGCAACTTTCTATCCATGTAGTCAAAGCCTTCTTTATCCACATCCAGCATATCCAGCGCTTTAGCGGCAATATCCCCTTGTACCTCACCGTTTGCTTTAATTTCGGCATAATCTCGCACCCGCCGTAATAAGCGATTGGCTATACGGGGAGTCCCCCGAGAACGCTTAGCAATTTCTCTGGCGCCCTCAAAATCCATCTCTAAATTTAAGTAATTGGCACTACGCTGAATAATCGTGGTGAGATCAGTAACCGAATAAAATTCCAAACGCTGCACAATGCCAAATCGGTCCCGAAGGGGTGACGTCAATGAACCCGCCCGGGTGGTTGCCCCAACTAAGGTAAATGGCGGCAAATCCAGTTTGATACTGCGGGCTGCAGGGCCTTCACCTATCATGATATCTAATTGATAATCTTCCATGGCAGGATAAAGAATTTCTTCCACCACTGGGCTCAAGCGATGTATTTCATCAATAAAAAGCACATCGTTTTTTTCCAGATTAGTCAGCAGCGCCGCCAAGTCTCCGGCTTTTTCTAAAACCGGACCAGAGGTGGTTTTAATATTCACTCCCATTTCATTGGCAACGATATTGGCCAGCGTGGTTTTCCCTAATCCAGGAGGACCAAAAATAAGCAGGTGATCCAAGGCATCGTCTCGGTTTCTCGCCGCCTGAATAAAGATCTCCATTTGTTCGCACACATGGGGTTGGCCGGTATAGTCTGATAACATTTTAGGCCGTATGGCTCTGTCGATGACTTCATCTTCAGTGGTGGCCACAGGGGCAATTAAACGATCCGCTTCAATCATAAGAGTTACTCACTAAATAGCCGCTTTTAATGCTTCGCGGATCAAATTTTCGCTTTCCATACCATCTTGATATACCGCGGTAATGAGTTTATTGGCTTGCACCGCTTTATAACCTAACGCAATAAGAGCACTTTGCGCTTCTTCTTTGGCATCGTTCAACGGCACAATGGCATCCATCGGTTTATTGCCAACATCAGAAGGCATGGCGATAGCTTGCTGCTGACCGAACTTCGCCAGCCTATCTTTAAGTTCAACCACTAAGCGCTCGGCGGTTTTCTTACCGATCCCCGGTAAACTCACCAAAGCAGATATATCTTCATTTTGCACGCTGTTAAGAAACTGGGCGGCAGACATGCCTGACAATATAGCCAGACCGAGTTTAGGACCCACCCCATTGGCCTTGATTAACTCTCTAAACAATCCCCGTTCCATTTTGTCGGCAAAGCCAAATAACAACTGTGCATCTTCGCGCACCACAAAATGGGTATACACAGCCACCGTCTCGCCAACGGCAGGTAACTGATAAAAACTGGTCATAGGCATGTGAATTTCATACCCCACACCTTGCACATCAATGAGTATTTCAGGTGGCTGTTTTTCTAACAAGCGCCCTTCAATTCGGCCAATCATACGTATTTAATACCTTGTATAGACGGGTGGCTAACGAAGCCGACCACGCACGGTTTTACTGACCTGTCCGGCCATGTTTATCAGGCTCTGCTGAGTATGGGCATGGCACAATGCAACGGCTAAGGCATCGGCGGCGTCGGCTTGGGGCGTACCAGGCAGTTTCAACAAGTGTTTTACCATATGTTGTACCTGCGTTTTTTCCGCACTCCCCTTTCCCACTACCGCTTGTTTAATTTGTCTGGCAGAATATTCAGCAACGGTCATGGATGACTGGGTTGCCGCCACAATTGCCGCCCCTCTAGCCTGGCCCAGTTTTAATGCTGAGTCGGGGTTTTTCGCCATAAATACCTGTTCAATGGCAAATTGTGAGGGGGAAAACTCACGAATAACTTCACTGACACCGGCATAAATCTGCGCTAAACGTTCTGCCAAAACATCACTTTTTAAACGTATGCATCCGCTGCCAAGATAAACAAGCTTTCCTTGTTTTCTGGCAATCACACCGTACCCTGTAATACGAGAACCTGGATCTATACCCAGTATAATCATGTTCTCCTCCTTGGTACAAATGCTTCTACGGCTAAACGGTTAGATGGTGACCAAAGTTGTGCTAATGCTTGGGGTTTATGTTCCCATTTATAGGCAAGATGTTCGGTTAGTAACAGAGGATGTTCACAAGACACTTGGGCACAAAACACATGTTCGGTGTTAAAACGGGTCCCCGCTGGGTAACGATGTAACCAACGCTTGCGAATAAGATAGCGGTTAATATGTTGGCAGTCTTTCAACTGCTTCATGGATAATGCGATCCCCGTTTCTTCGGCCACCTCGCGGATGGCGGTTTCGGCTGGTACCTCACCCACCTCAATGGTACCGGTGACGGACTGCCAAAAATCAGGATCATCATCGCGCTGCAATAATAAAACGCGGTGGTGCTCGTCATAGAGCACCACCAGAACCGATTCAGGCCGTTTTAACGCCATATTTATTCGGTTGGTTTTTTGATAGTGGCAATGGCCAAGTCTTCAAGGGCTTGGGGATTTGCCGGACTTGGTGCATCGGTAAGGGGACACGCAGCTGTAGTGGTTTTAGGAAAGGCCATGACATCACGAATTGAACTGGCGCCGGTCATCAACATAACCAGTCTGTCCAATCCGAAAGCAAGTCCTGCGTGGGGAGGCGCACCAAATTGTAACGCTTCCAACAAGAAGCCAAATTTGTTCTGCGCTTCTTGCTCATCAATACCCAGTACGCTAAATACTGCTGATTGCATTTTCTGATCATGAATACGCACCGAACCACCACCCAGTTCCACGCCATTTAACACCATATCATAGGCATCGGATAAGGCGGTTTGAGGAGACGCTTTTAATTCCTCTGGCGATACACCACGAGGAGAGGTAAACGGATGATGCAGTGCATACAAGGCGCCGTCCACTTCTTCAAACATGGGGAAGTCGACCACCCATAAAGGTTTCCAATCGCCTTCCAGCAAATCAAAATCTTCACCCAGTTTCAAACGAAGGGCACCCATGGCTTCGGTTACCACGGTGGCGGAATCCGCACCAAACAATAAAATATCACCGGCTTGCGCGTTTGTGCGCTGGAGCAAGGCGTCGGTAATATCTTCAGAAAGGAATTTCAAGATAGGCGATTGTAAGCCTTCTTGGCCTTTACCTTCTTCGTTCACTTTCATCCATGCCAAACCTTTGGCACCATAGATACCCACAAACTTGGTGTATTCATCAATTTGTTTGCGAGATAGCTTTGCACCGCCTGGTACACGGATCACCGCCACACGGCCTTTGGGATCGTTGGCTGGGCCACTGAATACTTTAAATTCAACACTGGTAAGTAAATCAGCCACATCCACTAATTCCAGTGGATTCCGCAAATCGGGTTTATCACTACCATAGCGGGTCATGGCTTCTTGATAGGTCATACGGGGGAAATCACCTAAATCCACATCCAGCATTTTCCCGAATAAATCACGGATCATGCCTTCAGTGATGGCCATGACGCCATCGGCATCTAAAAAGGTGGTTTCAATATCAATTTGGGTAAATTCCGGCTGACGGTCAGCACGTAAATCTTCATCTCGAAAGCACTTCACAATTTGGTAGTAGCGATCCATGCCTGACATCATCAACAATTGCTTAAACAATTGGGGCGATTGGGGCAGCGCGAAAAACTCACCTTTGTGGGTACGACTTGGTACCAGGTAATCCCGCGCACCTTCCGGCGTTGCTTTGGTTAAGATGGGCGTTTCAATATCCAAAAAGCCCACATCTTCCAAATAACGGCGTACAGCGCCGGTTACCCGGGCGCGAAATTTTAATCGCTCGGTCATAACTGGACGACGTAAATCCAAATAGCGATATTTTAACCGCTGCTCTTCTGAGTTTTCCTGATTCCAATCGAGGGGCAATACCGCTGATTTGTTGATCACCTTAAGGGACAAACCAAGAATTTCAATTTCACCGGTACGCATCTGCTTATTGATCTGCCCTTCAGGACGGGGGCGAACTTTACCGGTAAGTTGCACACAAAACTCGCTGCGCAAGGTATTAGCCACGTCTAGGACTTCAGGCAAATCAGGATCGAATACGACTTGCACGAGACCTTCTCGATCACGTAAATCAATGAAGATTACGCCGCCTAAGTCACGACGTTTGTTAACCCAACCACAAAGTGTTACTTCCTGGCCAACATAAGATGAATCGATATTCCCACAGTAATCTGTGCGCATGGTCCCTGACCTCTGAATAATGTATGTTAGACATGTTGCGCCGGTGCATTGAACAAATACCTGAACCTAATGGTGTTAGCGTTCAGGTATGACAAATGGCCTACCGGCATGCCTAATTTTGAGACTAAATTTAAGGTCGCATAGTATAAACAAATGCGGACTAAAGCCCAATGACAAATACGGCTTTGGCGTTGTGATTAACGAAAATCACTGGCATCAAGCTCATGTTTTTTCATCAGCTTATGCATATCAGTACGGTTTCTTCCCGCTAATTCTGCCGCACGGGTGACATTACCGTCAGTCATTTTCAATAATTTATGCAGGTATTTTTGTTCAAAGGCATCCCGCGCTTCGGTTAACGTTGGCCAGCTTTGACGAGATGCTGACAGTGCCTGCTCAACCAAATGAAGGGGAATAACTGGGGTTTGCGTTAATGCCACGCAGTGTTCTACCACGTTAACCAGCTGCCTGACGTTGCCCGGCCATTCTGATTTAACCAATAATTGCATGGCATCGTCAGAAAACTGGCTCACATTCACCTTATGTCGCTGTCCACTTTGTTGCAGTAGCGAACGGGCAAGCAGTGGTATATCTTCACTGCGCTCTTTTAACGAAGGGAGTTGAAGATTGACGACGTTTAACCGGTAATACAAATCTTCCCTAAACGTCCCCTCTTCCATTTCTTTTTGTAAATCTTTATGTGTGGCGGAAATAACACGCACATCAATATCAATGTGTTTACTGCTACCGACGGGACGGATCTGCCGCTCCTGTAGTGCGCGCAATAATTTCACCTGTAGTGTCATTGGCATATCGCCAATTTCATCGAGAAATAAGGTACCGCCGTCAGCCTCTCTGAATAATCCGGCATTTGCATGCACCGCACCGGTAAATGCGCCCTTGGCATGGCCAAATAATTCAGACTCCAGTAAGTTTTCCGGTAACGCACCGCAGTTAATGGCCACAAAGGGCTTATCTTTGCGGGAACTGGCTCGGTGAATGGCATTGGCCAAAAGTTCTTTACCCGTACCACTGGCACCGCTAATCAACACACTGACTTCCCGTTGTGCAATACGATACGCCTGATCCAACACATTAGACATATCCGTAGAACGGGTAATGATATCCTTGCACCATTCTTCTGGCTGCACGCTTAAAGATTGGCTAAGCGCCTTTTGTAACAGGGTTCTTAATTCATCATGGTTCACAGGTTTGGGTAAGAAGCCAAACACGCCCCGTTGTGTGGCGGCGACTGCATCTGAAATCGTGCCATGGGCGGTCATTAAAATTACGGGGATATCTTTTCTTACCCCCATGATTTCTTCAAATAGGCTTAATCCGTCCAGCCCAGGCATTCTTAAATCGGAGAGCACCACATCAAAGTCTTCACTGCGTATTTTTCTTAAGGCAGCTTGTCCGTCTTCCACTGCGGTAACGCAATACCCTTCACCTTCCAAACGAATCGTAAGCAATCGCAACAGGCTTTTATCGTCATCCACCAGCAATAATCGGGCATGTTGTACAGACGACTCGCTCATGGTTGATTACTCCTGTTTTTGTCCATCAGCGTTGCTTCTACTTTAAGCAACTCTTCCATTTTTTCAGTTTGGGTTTTCAATTCTTGTTCTAGCATCTCTAACTGCTTTTGCTTGTCAGTGTTCACTCTGTTTAAGATCACCATTGCCGATTCCAGTTTCAACATTTCACCATTGGGATCTTTCACCAAAATGTCGATAACCGGTGCTATATCGGGGTTTAACACTGCGGATAGCGTTCCTAGCCAATGCTGAGCTCGCAGCCGACTTTGATAAGGTGTATCTACAGGTAGTGACAAAATTACCTTGGTGATAGTATCCTCTGTGGAATCTGTCAATGTGGCGATTTTGTCTTTTCTTTCAGGCCATGGCGTATGCGCAGCCTCCACCCACATATTTATCCAATAGGATAAATCGCAGGCATGTTCAAACGTTTGTGATGCTTTATTGACCAAACATACAGATTCGCTTTCTACACGTTGGTGGCTTACATTCGTCTCAACCGGTTGAACGGATACATCGTCCTCTTGTTCTATCGCTGCACATCCACTAATTACAATGACCACGGGCAGCAATATTTTTATTCTCATTAATACCGTTCCTTTTGCGGAATACTCACTCTAAAACACACGTCGGCACCTTCCACCTCAACCACAGCCACTTCTCCATGCATTAACCGCGCACAATCAGACACAATGGATAACCCTAACCCTGTACCGATAACATTATCGTTTCTCGGATCATCTCCCCGGGTGAAAGGTTCAAACAATTTGCTGACTTGCTCTTCGGGTATTTTCTTACCTCGGTTGGCCACATCAAGGATGGCGATGTCGTCACGCATGTATATTTTTACTGAAATCGGCCGGCCAATTGCACCATGGGCCACTGCATTGGAAACCAGATTATCTAAAATACGACGATAGAGCTCCACATCTACGACGATACTGTCTGTTTGTACGTCCACAGACACTTCTCGGTCTTGCAATGCAAGGGCATAGTCTTCAATACAATCCCGTACCAATTTTTCAGGATCAACCTCGGTAAAGCTCGGCTGAGCCTGTTGCAGCAATAAATTATAATCGAGTAACTTTTCAACCAGTGTATTTAAACGCTGGGTACTCGACGTTAATAACGATAATACCTCAATTTGCTGTGGATTGAGTTCCCCAACCACATTTTCTGATAATAAGCTACACCCTTCTTTGATACTCGCAAGGGGGGTTTTTAATTCATGGGCGGCGTGGCGCAGCAATGCGGTACGAATGTGTTCGAGTTGTTCGAGGCGTTCTGCAAGCCAGTGTAGGTCACGCTCAACACCAATTAATTCATGTGGGGCGCGGGTAGACAATGGCGGTAGTTCGCCCCGCTGATGGGCCAGTATTTGAATGATTTGCTTTACTTTTCTTACCGGATTAACAATCAGTTGGCTGCCAAGCAGGATGAGCAACAAGGAAATACTCACCAAGATGGCGGTAGACCAGGCTTGTTTGGCTTGCATGCTTGCCATGTCATCTTGTTGTTCGCCCAAACGGGCTTGAATGGCATTTTCCACATCCGAGCGCATGGCTTGCACCGCATTACTTAGCGATGCTAAATAAGCATTAAGCAAGAGTTTGTCGTTGATGGTTCGAAAGTTACGCAATTGCTCGATTTGCTTTTCCAACAACTCGCAGTTTTCACTCACAGAAAGAGTGCTACACAATTTTGATTTGGCACTGGCGAATTGAGCAATTGCGTTATCGGTGAGATCAGCCACCGTGGCATTTTGAATAATAACGTATTGGCGCAGAGTCCGTTCCAAATCGATAGCCGCGCCATCGAGGCTCTGCAGGTGCCCCACTAAAGAAACCACATAGCGGGTTTCCACTGTGGTCATTCTTCCTACTTTGGCAAGATCACTCTGGCTCTGCCATAGCAGGGTAATAAGAGGAACAAGCGCAAGAAAAAAACTGCCTAATGTCAATTGTCTAAGAGAGCCAACAAGCACAATTCGATCACTAAATAAAATCCGGTTTTTCAGGATCGCACACCCCATAGTCTGTCGCAATAGAATTGCGGTACTAATTATCCCGTACCGTCAATAAAAATATGGTTATTCTACTGATTCATCGTAATTATTTCAGAATAGTCGCTTTTTTCCAGTTCTTCGGCGCTAAGCATGCCATCGCCATTTTTATCAATTCGACTGAAGATACGTAATAAACGAGTATCCGCTACCGCTTCTTTTAAAGAAATATAGCCATCCATGTCATCATCCAAACTGGCAAGCAACGACTCATCGGCATAAGCAGGCATCATGGTACCAACCTGAATGGCCGTGATGGTTAGCAACATATAAAAAGCGTTTTCGACGGGTTTCATTATGATAGCTCCTGTGTTCTGTAAAGCATGAGCCACAGGCAATCATAATGCGTTTGTCTGTATGAATGGTGTTAGCTCACGGTATTCAAAGCACACAAAGCACAACTAATGCCAAATTTTATAATCCATATATTTCAATTACTTAAGGATTTAGGCAACAAAGCAAGTCGTTCACTTGTATCTAATTACCGACAATAAAAAGAGACTACTAGGCATCTTTTTCGTCGCCATCGGCTAATGGAGGGTGTAATAGTTCGCTGAAATCCTGAGAAATGTATAGCAATTCCGCCAACGGAATGGGTTTGCTGAATAAAAAGCCCTGTACGTGATCACAGCCATGATCATTTAAGTATTGCCATTGACTGCTTTGCTCAATGCCTTCGGCACAAACCGTAAGGGATAACCGTTTGGCCAAATCAATAATCGTGCAGGTAACCAATCGGGAACGTTCTGAAGATTCTATTTCACGAATAAACTGGCGATCTATCTTTAACGTGTCGATGGTAATGCGGGTAAGATAACTTAACGAGGAATAGCCGGTGCCAAAATCATCTAAGGCGACGGTGCAACCAAGGTTTGTCAAACGTTTAAAAAATTTATCCGCAATGGCGAAATTTTGTAGGTAGGCCGATTCGGTGACTTCAAACTCAAAATAATCCGGGTTAACCTGATACCGTTCGAACAATTCATAAATATCGTCAAACAATGCCGTATGACGTAAATCATGACCGGAAAGATTCACCGCGATTTTAAATTTGTGTTCAAGAAGCATTTGCAGATCGGGTAGTTCCATGCAAACCCGCTCTAACATCCATTGGGTAATGGCTGAAATTTTGCCACCTTGCTCAGCAATAGGAATGAATTCACTGGGCATCACGAGGCCAAATTCAGGGTGCTGCCAACGCAACAAGGCTTCCAAACCAATGATTTTACCGTTTCGATCAATTTTGGGCTGATAGTAAACCAAAAATTCATCGCTACGGATGGCACTGTCGATACTGTTGGCAATGGACATTTTCCGTTTATAGGATTCCACCATATCCACCGTAAACAAGGTATAGGTACCTCGTCCTTTGGCTTTGGAGCGATACATAGCCAGATCGGCATTACTCATCAGTTGGCTTAGTTCATAATCGGCGTCACTGGCTTTGGCAATGCCCACACTCACCCCAACTTTTAACGCCAATCCTCGCAACATAAAGGGTTCAGAAAAGGCTTGCACCAATCGGGATGCCAAATTATTTAGGCTGGTTGCCGACACTTCCCGATCAGGAATAACAAGAAATTCATCACCGCCAAGGCGGGCGACCAAATCCCCTTCCCGTAGCAAATTAACGACTCGGTCAGCCACTTCGATGAGAATAAGATCACCGGTTTCATGGCCAAGGGAGTCATTAATTCCTTTAAAGCCATCCAAATCAAAAAAGACCAAGGCTAAATCATCATCGGTTCGTCGAACTCGCGCTAATTCTAATCGCAGGTTATCAACCACAAACTGACGATTGGGTAACCCAGTTAAACTGTCATAGTTTGCCAATCGCATCATGGTTTGTTGCTGTTCAACTAAGGTGGCATTCTGTTCCTGATTGATGGTGAGTTCCACTTCGATGGTGTCAAGGAAGCTATTAATTCGTTTACCCAATTCCCCTATTTCATATTTATATTTATTGCGAAAACGTAAAGTGTAGTCTTTTGACTGGCCAATTTGCTGGGTAAACAGACTTAAGGTTTGCAGGGGTCTTAAAAAACGGCTTAAAAGGCAGATAGTGGCAATGATTGCCAGCAGCGTAATCCCAATCACATAGGGTAAAATATGTTTTAACATTGCCCCACGACTGGTTTCGACATACAACGCTAGATCACTGATTAACACCACACTGCCAAGACCTAACGCGGGGTCGCCGATATCGTCCACCGCAATCAACTTGCCTTGTCGTTCATAAATTCCCGTAGGTAATTTTAAAAACGATTCTAAGGTATGAGCAGAAAGGAATGATGACACATCTGCCTGAAAAAAAGCATTGGCAAGTATTTGCTTTCGACCGTCCAGCACATGACCACACAACAGATTCTTATTGGCCGCCAACATTCTGATTTCGCTTTCAATGTCCGCGTTTTGATATGAATCCGTTGCCATCGCAACCACAAGATGTTCTGAAATAAGCTCACTAAGTGCCCGAATCTGTTCAGTATGTAAGGCAACCACCTGATCTTCATGCTCTTTCATCGTCAACAAAAAGATGACAACGATAGATACGGCAATGGCTCCGGCTACACTCAGCGCCAGGGGCAGCTTCATGGATCTAAACAAAACAAACCTTCTACATTGTTAAGACCAGTGGATCTCGCCCTAATGGCAGGTTCGGCGGCTATTCAATAACGGCTAGCTTGGCCTTGATAAACTGGCTGTGTGATATGTGCAACAAGTCGGCAATACGACGAATCATATGCTCCTCAATGGGCGCTATAGACTCATCAGCATATGCCACTTCCCATAATCCCAGTAGAATAGCGTGCTTTTCATCATTATTACACTTTTGATTGATCACTTGGGTAAACTGAACGAAGTCAACGGCTTGTTCAGCCTTATCCCTTCCTTCATCCATCAGAAGTTTTAGTTCGTCTTCAGTTAATGAAAAGTGCTTAGTCAAAAGGGTTCTGTAGGCGGCAATTTCTCTTGGATCCGTTTCCCGGTCAGCGCGTATAATCTCACTCGCTAAGGCCGCCGTTGCCAGTTCCAGAGAACGGGGATCCTCCTGAGTCGTGGTTTTATTGCGAAATAATTCTAAAACAGATTTGAGCATGATCTCTTCCCCTAAACAAGACAAGTGTTTATACGCCATTTAACAACAAACGTTTGCTCTGATGAGATAAACCCCACAAGAATAAAAGATAAAATGACCATTTAAATGTTTTTTTGTCATTTTTTCCCTACTTCCTCTATTAGAACAGCCCTGACTTTTGTCATAATCACCACCAGATAGCAGGATTTTCATCTTAAAACCCGATTTACTCAGGAGACTTCAAAGCGCCTATGCAAGATTCAAAGTTAGTTTACAGTTCCGACGGTGGACGTATCAGTCAGAAAAATACCGCTGAAACTCGCTCGGTTTCAAATGACGGCATCGTGCGTATTCACCGTGAAACCAAGGGCCGTAAAGGAAAAGGCGTGTCGGTGATCCATGGTCTTAATATGGACGCCAAAGCCCTCAAAACACTGTGTACAGAACTGAAAAAAAAGTGTGGTTGTGGTGGTGCTGTGAAAGAAGGCTTAATAGAAGTACAAACCGAAGATAGAGAAAAACTCAAAGCCTTACTGCAACAAAAAGACTTTACCGTTAAACTCGCCGGTGGTTAACAGGATCCTTGACTACACTGAATTGTAGAGTTTATTTGTAAAGTTTTACGTGAGAAAGCCAAAATGGAAAAGTTATCAATCTCTGACTTGCACATCGTACTGGTCGAGCCTTCAGAGACGCAAAGAAAGATAATCACGAATTTGTTGCTTAATGAGGATGTCAAAGAGATTGAGTCTGCGAGCACAATTGCCGACGCTAAAAAAGCCATTACATCCCATGGTGCCGACCTTATTGTCAGTGCCATGTACTTTGAAGATGGCACTGCAATAGAATTACTTGAATTTATCAAAGAACAAACCCAGTATGCATCCATCCCTTTTATGCTGGTGTCCAGTGAAACCAGCATCAGCAAACTGGAAGAATTCAAGCAAGCCGGGGTGGCGGCTATCTTACCCAAACCTTTTACACCGTTGCATTTAAACCGGGCACTGATTGCCAGTGTCGACCTTATCAATCACGATGAACTTGAGTTAGAACTATTCGACGTGCGTGAAGTCCGGGTACTTCTCGTGGATGACAGTCGACTGGCCCGCAACCATATTCGTCGGGTGCTTGAATCCATGGGGCTGAAAAAAATTACTGAAGCAGAAAACGGCGCCATGGCACTCACCTACATCAAGGATGCCCCCTTTGATTTAGTAGTGACCGATTACAACATGCCGGAAATGGATGGGCGGGAGCTCTCTGAATATATTCGCTTTAACCCTGACACCGCGCATATCCCCATTATTATGGTCACGTCAGAATCGGCAGATAGCGTGCATATGGCAAATATTCAACAAACCGGTGTGAATGCCCTGTGCGACAAACCCTTCGAGCCAACGGAAGTCAGAGCAATGCTCGCGGCCTTATTGGGCGAATAGGGCCTAGCATATAACCTGGCAGTGTTGAATACATTTACACAAAAATGTTTACGCTGCCTGTAAAAAAGCATTGACACCCGCCGGGCAGCGCCTTAAAGTCTGTGTATGAAAATGAATATCCATCACACGTTTGCATTCTTTTTTGGTTTTATCACCTTCAATTGAGGGAGGATGCCTTGTGTGTACAAACCTCCCCTTGGGAGGTTTTTTTTTGCCATGATTATGAGTGTAAAACTATGTCAGAAACCGCTTTAGGTGCTATCAGAAACCGTATCACTGAGCTGGACAGCCAGCTGCTAACCTTGCTAGCTGAACGACGCCAACTTACCAATGAAGTCGCCGAAACAAAAATTCGTCATCATATTCCAGTACGGGATGTAAAACGGGAAGAGCAATTGCTTGTTCGTCTTATTAAAGAAGGCAAAAAAGCCGGTTTAGATCCTCACTATGTGACTCAGATCTTCCACGTTATCATTGAAGACAGTGTGCTAAATCAGCAAGCCATGCTGGCACAACGTGCCAATCCCGGTAGCACATTACCCCTTAATCGCGTCGCATTTCTTGGCGATAAAGGCTCGTACAGTTATCTGGCCACACAAAAATATTTCTCTCGCCGTCCCGG
Organism: Alteromonas sp. 14N.309.X.WAT.G.H12; assembly: GCF_036697315.1. Taxonomy (NCBI): domain Bacteria; kingdom Pseudomonadati; phylum Pseudomonadota; class Gammaproteobacteria; order Alteromonadales; family Alteromonadaceae; genus Alteromonas; species Alteromonas sp. 14N.309.X.WAT.G.H12. The sequence continues at coordinate 17,259 of NZ_JBAHZB010000040.1, read as the reverse complement.
CGAATTAATGGAAATTGGATGTCAAAGCTTTGCGGAAATCGTACAAAAAGTCGAGAAAAGTGAAGCTGACTATGCCGTGCTGCCCATTGAAAACACCAGTTCCGGCAGTATCAATGAAGTCTACGACCAGTTGCAGCATACCCAATTGAGTATTATTGGTGAACTGACCCACCCTATTCGACACAGCTTATTGGTGGCTAAAGAAACCAATTTGGCTAATATCAAAACCTTGTATGCCCACCCTCAAGTGTTCGCCCAGTGCAGCCATTTTCTTGCCGAATTAGGCAATGTGGAAGTCAAAACCATGGATAGCACATCCTCTGCCATGCTGACAGTAAGTGAACTTCAGCGGGATGACGTAGCCGCCATTGGTAGCGAAGCCGGTGGCAACCTTTATGGTTTAATGGCAATTAAATCAAACTTGGCCAATCAAAAAGAAAACCACAGTCGCTTTTTTGTGGTTTCTCGAACCCCGGTAAAAGTGCCTCTTCAGGTACCAGCAAAAACAACGGTGATCATGTCTACGGTGCAAAAACCCGGCGCCTTGGTAGAAGCCCTTACCGTATTAAAAGATAACAAACTGAACATGACAAAATTAGAATCCCGTCCTATTCCCGGCAATCCATGGGAAGAAATGTTCTATATCGACTTTGAAGGTAACCTGGCCGATGGACCGGTTCAAACTGCCATTGAAAGTTTGAAGAAGATTACCCGCCATTTTCAGGTACTGGGTTGTTATCCAAGCGAAGAAGTGAGCCCCACCAAAGTGGCTGCCGCTAACGCCCTAGCTGAAAACGAATAGCGACATTCGACACTTTTGCTTTCATTATCCGTTCATCATTGGCCGACATAAATGATTGCAAAAGTGTCCATATTTACTGTATTTCCCGATTAAGGTTTTCTCAGCATTTCACCGTCATCTGCCTTTAATAACAATTGCTTGCTATCCACCAGACATTTTTTGGCGTAATCACCAAACCATTTACCAATGCTATCAAAAGCGCGAATAAAACCGTCTTTATCGTTATTTTCAAGTAAGGATAACGCTTCGCCAAAACGGGTATGAAAGCGCCTTAGAAGGGCAAAATTATCTGGGTTGTTAAAGATAATATCGGCATATAACTGGGGAGACTGGGCGAACAAGCGCCCTACCATTGCCAGTTCCAAGCGGTAAATGGGTGAGCTAAACACCGTCAAGGTATCGAGATCCGGCCCCTCACTTTGCAAGTGGGCACCATAAACAAAGGTGTTGAAATGTCGCATCACCTGTATAAAGGCCATGGCACTGTCATGTTCTTCGGCGCTACTGTGATGAATGGTCGCGCCCCAGGTACGCATTTGTTCTACCAGCCACTGATAATGGCTCTGCCCTCGCCCGTCACACACCACCACAACTTGTTTAATCATACCGGGGGCATCAGGACCAAACATAGGGTGAAGTCCAACCACAGGGCCTTTATGATGTGTCAGCATGGCTTGTAAAGGTTTTACCTTAACACTGGTAATATCGGCAAGCACGCAGTCCTCGGGTAAATGATTTAAGGTTGCGATCACCGACTCAGTAAGGGTAATAGGCACCGCCACCACCACTAGATCTGCCCGCGCCAAAATGGCATCGGTTTCTGCCTTGTCCCAGTCATCTTTTTCGATTACCGCCACAGGGTAACCCGACTTTTGAAACAGGCTCACGAAAACCTTACCCAGTGCACCGGCACCACCAATAATCACCACCTGCTCAATGTCAGGATTGATACAACGATAGCGGTTATTTTGGGTATGGTAAGATTCACGCATGATCCGACGCAATAAATCTTCGGTGAGTTCCGGGGAAACCCCCGCTTTCTCTGCCTCATCTCGCCGAGACGCGATAAGCTCTCGCTCCCGTTCAGGCACATAAACTGGCATTCCCGTTTGGGATTTAATCTGTCCAACTTGGGTGGTTAATTTGGCGCGACGCGCCAGAATAGAAACGAGCTCGGAATCGAGCTCGTCAATATTTGCCCGAAGTTCACTCAGGCGTTTGGAATGATCCGTCATAGTGCGACTCTAAAAATCGCTGTTTAATCAGGCAACAGCGGTACGTTTATTTTGACGTAATGGTAACACAGTAATTAATTTATCTCTGGTTTGTGTAATCAAAGATTCTGTTGTTGCCCAGTCGATACAACCGTCTGTGATTGAAATACCGTAGTCCAACTCTTCCGGCGTTTTCCCTTCCGCTTTTTGATTGCCCGCATTAATGTGACTTTCCAGCATTACACCAATGATGGACTGATTACCCTCTAGGATCTGGTTAACGACATTCTGTGCAACCAGCGGCTGTCTGCGATAATCTTTGCTGGAATTAGCATGACTACAATCCACTACCAAACCGGCAGTAAGCCCAGCTTTTTCTAGATCCACTTCACATTCAGAAACGCAGACCGAATCATAATTAGGCTGTTTACCACCCCGTAAGATGATATGTCCATCTGGGTTACCGCTGGTGGTGATCACAGCCACCTGACCTTGTTTATTGATACCCATAAAACTGTGACCAGAGGCCGCGGATTTTAAGGCATTAATGGCGATATCCAGGCTACCATCCGTGCCGTTTTTAAAGCCTACAGGCATAGAAAGGCCACTGGCCATTTCACGGTGGGTCTGGGATTCGGATGTTCTGGCACCAATAGCACTCCAGCTGAACAGTTCGGCAAGATACTGAGGGCTGATAGGATCCAGTGCTTCGGTCGCCACGGGGATCTCCAGCTCGGCTAACCAAATCAGCAACTCACGGGCTTTACGTAAGCCGGTTTCAATGTCGAAGGTGCCATCAAGATGAGGATCGTTGATTAACCCTTTCCACCCTGTCGTAGTACGCGGTTTTTCAAAATACACCCGCATAACAATAAACAGTGTATCTTTACAGGACTCATGTAATTCTTTTAATCGCAGCGCATAATCTTTGGCCGCATCGATATCGTGGATGGAACAGGGGCCACACACAACCAGCAGACGGTGGTCGCGCCCATGAATGATGTCAGAGATGACCTTTCGTGATTCTGAAATCGCCGCTAGGGCTTTCTCGGAAACGGGCAACTCTTTTGCCAGGTCATCGGGGGTTATCAATACTTTTTCGGCACTGACATGAACGTTATTAACGGTGTCCTTGATCATGAAATTCTCTTTTTTTACAAAATCAGAAGGCCGGCCTGCGACGGCATTCATACAACAGGAAGAGTAAGCATTTATGTCCGCCTACCCATGTAAACTTTTATGTACACACTGAAATTATTTTTATCAGTTGAACTCGTTGACTTTTTATCAATTTTTGATAAAGGGCGCAACAAAGAAATGCATTTTTTTCCAATTCATGCCTCTATCCCAGCGATTGATAAAAGCGATTGGAGGATACAACCGTGCCATCAGGAATAACCTGATTATCAGAAATACGTGCGCCAGGTAAAATAGTCGCGCCATTTCCTATAGTTACGTTATCGCCAATCACGACAGGAAAAGCTTGCTGCCATCCTTCGAAACGTTTTGTCGGCGATTCGTGATGGCTAACCGTACTGATCACCACCCCGTTCCCGATTTTACATCCCTGCCCGATTTTCACCGTCGCCCCATCAAGGATGGTCAAAAAATCGCCAGCAGTAAAGAAGCCATGACAAATAATTTGAAAACCGTAGTCGCAATGAAAGTGCTCACCAAGTTTTACATCCGATACCTGGGGCAGTAGAGAAGATAACAGAGCCTTATCATCGCTAGCTGAATTGTTTAACGCATAGCAACGCCGCTTAGCGGTGGTCCGTAACGCTTTTAGTTGAGGGTCTTGAGTGCAGTACCATTGAGCACTTATCATTTGCTTGAATGCGGGGTTATTTTCCCAATCCGGTGTCTGTGTATGCATGCTCTTTTTGGTATAGCTGGCTATCTTTGATGAATTTTACCATATCATGTCATTATCTTACCCGAGTAGCTTTCCTTCTTTCGTTTCACCTCCATCATTTCTGAGCAGCCAGATTTAAACTAAATTTACATTTGTATTTCCTTAAGATTACCTTAAGGTTAAGATGCTATTTTGATTCCCACTTAACTATACTGAAGAGCACCAATGAGAGTGTTGCTAGTGGAAGATGATGGTCCGCTTTCTGCTGCATTATCCCAATCCTTGAGGCATGCAAACTATGTTGTGGATTGCGTTTACGATGGCAAAAGTGCCCTTAGTGCCATTACTTCAAACCTAAATGACTTGGTTATTCTTGATCTTGGTCTGCCCGATATTGACGGGCGTAAAGTGCTTGCTCATATCAGACAAAAAAACAATTTCATTCCGGTTTTAATTTTAACGGCAAGAGATAAAACCTCCGACAAAATTTCGGGCCTCGATGCAGGTGCAGATGATTATTTGGCTAAGCCTTTTGACATGGATGAGCTGCTTGCACGATTGCGGGTCTTAGAAAGACGCGTGAATACCGCATCCAACAGTATTATCAAAATACATGGGGTCGCCTTTGATACTACGTTTAACAATGTAACTCTTAATGATCACCCTCTGCATTTGTCTCGTCGGGAACTTATGCTGTTAAAAGCATTGTTAGAAAACTCAGGTCGTGTACTAAGCAAACATCAACTTGAAAGCAAGCTTTATGAATGGGGAGAAGAAGTGGCCAGTAACACAATAGAAGTGCATATTAGTAACCTAAGAAAAAAACTACCGGATAATTTTATAAAAACCGTCCGTGGCGTGGGTTATTGCATTCATAACAATGGGCAGTAACTTGCTTTCTATTCGCCGCTTTCTCACCCTTACCCTAGTGAGTTCTTTAGTTCTGGTTATCTTTAGCGCTGCCCTTCATGGCTATCGTGCGACATTAGCATTATCAAACAAATTGCTGGATGACGAGCTAATAGAATTAACCCAAGCCATTGCATCTGTTCATGGCGAGGCTGCCTCAACCGAGCATAGTCGGCTTTTCTTTCAAGTCTGGAAGAACAACACATTAATCAACACCTCATCACCCGAGTATGTGCACCCTATCGCCGACTTAAAAACCGGTTTTACCGAAAAGAATTTTTTGGAAAAACGCTGGCGGGTTTATACCTATCGAGGCAACACTGACGGCACCTGGTACATGATTGCTCAACCACAAGAGGATCGTTTCACCATAACCGATGCTCTTACCACGGCAGCCATCTATCCGTTTATTATTAGTGTGCCCATCCTTGCATCCGTACTTTTTTTTGGCATTACCTGGGGGTTAGCGCCACTCAAAAAACTATCCTTACAGTTGGCCAAGAGGAATCGACAAGATCTTTCTCATATACAACTTAAACAAACACCCAACGAGCTAAAGCCAGTAATGGCAACCTTAAATTCCTTATTTAAGCGACTGCATTTGGCCTTTGAACGAGAGCAACAATTTGCCTCAAATGCTGCCCATGAATTGCGCACACCGCTAAGTGTAATGAAAATAAGCATTCACAATGTTGCCAACGCCCTAGAAGAAAAAGGGTATTTGCTCTCGCCTTTACAAGCGGATACGGATCGTATGATCCATACAGTGAATCAATTTTTGCTATTGAGTCGCACCAGCCCGGATACTTTTGCCGAGCAAATGACAGACGTTAACCTATACCATGTGGCACAAGAGGTCATTAGCGACCTTTACAACCAAATCGAGAAAAAACACCAGGAAATTTCATTAGAAGGACAGGATACCAGGCTAAAAAGTTCTCACTTCACCATCTACACTTTGCTGCAAAATTTAATTGCAAATGCCAGTAATTACTCTCCGGATGGCGCGCAAATAATCGTTTCAATCATCACCAATGAACAATTCACAAGACTTTGTGTGGATGATTCGGGGCCTGGCATTGCCGACATCGAGAAAGAAAGAGTACTTGGTCGTTTTCAACGGGCAAAAAATACCGGCAATACCACAGGCAGCGGTTTGGGGCTCGCCATTGTTTCGCAAATAGTGGCATTACACGATGGAGAGATAAGCTTAAACAAATCCCCACTGGGTGGATTAGCAGTGAACATTACCTTTGTCCATGAAAACACACAGTAGACTTGCACAAATTTATCTTTTTCTGATCTTTACGTTCTTAACACGAGCGGTGTTTGGGATGACAGAAATCACCATAAATATCAGGGATCATCTTTTTTTTCCCCGGGAAGTGACTGTGCCCGCTGAGCAAAAAGTAAAACTCAATTTTATTAACCATGATCCTACACCAGAAGAAATTGATAGCTTTTCTCTCAATAGAGAAAAAGTTATTTTTGGCAACAGTCAAGGCTCGGTATACATCGGACCACTTAAACCCGGTAACTACCCCTTTTTTGGTGAATTTCACCCCAATAGCGCGGTGGGAAACGTCATTGTAAAACCTACCAAGGGAATAAACGATGCTAATTAATACCGTCGTACTGTTTCTAAGAGACATGCTCCCCATCGGGTTATTAATAAGCCTTTTACTCGCCATGCCTGGCATAACGGTTAAACCGCTACTACTGCGTGTGGCTGTAACCTTTACCGTTGCACTTGCCATTTACAGTTACCTTAGCCATATTTCTCAACTCGCCGAAGGCACTGGATTTGAATTACTGAAAGTCGCTTTCTTTATTGGAGCTTGGATTGGAATATGCGCCATAGCTCGGGTCTCAAATGATCAACTTCATTCAGAACATTGGGGGCTCAACTTACTTCTGCTGGGTATAGGCATTCCCAACAGCCTTCATTTTATGGTGTATTTTTTCTCAGCATTATCGTCCCACACAGACAGTAAGTTACTGATAGGCAGTATTCTCGGTTTGGGTATCAGTACTAGTATTGCGATTTTACTTCACATATTCCTTTCAACTCTGCTGAAGCATAAGTTGACATTCCATATCACCACATGGTTTGTGGCAGCACAAACTGCAGGTATTGCCACCCTATTGGAGCAAATAGATATATTACCAACGCCACATCAAGCCTGGAGCACAACTCAACTGGTTAGTGACGAAAGTGAATATGGCCACTTGCTCAATGCATTACTAGGATACGAAGCAACACCTTCTGTAAGCTATCTTTGCGTTTTCTTTATCGCTTTAGTAACCCCCTATTTAATACGTCGTTTTACCGCATCAACTGTCTACGCTATTGACAAGGAGGCCTCATGAAGCCCCTATTAACGATTTGTTTGTCATCACTTTTATTATTTTCATCATTCCTACAAGCGGACAACTTCATCGTCGATAAAGTATATCACCCCTACGTATTACCTTTTGAAAGGGAATTTGAGTGGCGCCTCACTTCCCGCCAGAATGATGAGGGCAATGTACTTTTGCAGCGCTTCTCCTTTGGCCATGCACTGTCAGAATACGTCGTTTTAGAAGCTTACATTGTAGGATCTCGAGATGAAAATGATGACTTTGGTGTGTCAGGCTACGAACTTGAGTTACGTTGGATGATGACTGAACAAGGCAAATACTGGGCAGATTGGGGAACCCTGTTTGAAATAGAAAAACGACCAGACTCCGATGACTGGGAAGCAAAAGCGGGCTTACTCACTGAAAAAGAATTCGGCCAGTACAGCCTTACCACCAACGTAAATATCGTGTACGAATGGGGACAAACCGTGCCTAATGAATGGGAAAGTGAATTTAAAGCCAAATTTCGCTATCGCTGGATCCCCGAATTACAGCCTGCCGTCGAACTATACATCGCCGAAGATTATATTGGCATAGGTCCTGCTTTTATGGGGATAAAGCGTTTCGACAGACAAGAGCAATTAAAATGGGAGTTAGGTTTTATCACAGGATTAAATGGGGACAGTAAAGATCACACACTGCGCATGTCCTTAGAATATGAGTTCTAACCCCGCCAAATATTGTTTCTTTGCTAAGCTTATCGAGATGTTAAGGTTCTCTTAAGGTTGTCAGGTCATACTCGCCCTATGAATTTAATGGTGAGTACACAATGACAACATACCCGGCCTATCAGTTACCGCCTGTTCAAGAAAACGCAGCTACCTTGTTGGTGGCCAGTGAAACCCATTCACTCAGGCAGGATATCGAAGGGTTTATCACCCATGGCTATTTTAACCATTACGGCGCTCGTATTAGCCAATTTATGCCTGTGCTATTTGCCATAAAAAAACAAACATTTAATGCGGCCTTAGGCATACGTCATGGCGTGGATCCCCAGTACAAAAACCCCACCCCATTCTTTGTTGAACAATACCTTGATTTACCCATAGAAAGCTTACTAAAGGTACAGGGCATGGCCTTTTGCCGTGAACAGATTACGGAAATTGGTAACTTATTTAGTCGTGCACCTCGGTATACCTTATCTTTATTGCTCTCGCTTTATTTTGTTCTCAAAAAAAGGGGTACCCAATGCCTCATATTTAGTGCCACAACACAACTACAACAACTCTTTACAGGGGCTGGGCTAAATCTCATTGCACTAGCACAGGCCGATCCTCAGCGTTTAGTAACAACAAAAGACAACTGGGGACGCTACTACCATACCCAGCCTAAAGTGTGCACTCTTCTGCTCACAGACATCGAGCATCGAATCGCCACATGCCCACGCCTTCACCATGTGTCACAAAATACCCCGGCACTGGCTTCTTCCAACAAGGAAATGGATTCTTATGTGGCTTAATACCAACACTGATGACAGTACCCTTGCCCTCGTCACTAGGAACACGTCCTTAACTTATGGCGAGCTAAAAACTGCGGTAACAAGCCTTACCCAATGGCTAGAGGCGCAACAAACAAGCCGTGTTGCCATTGCTTTTGACAACAGCCCTGAATGGATCATTTGTGATCTTGCTTGCCAGCAGGCCAATATTTGCTGTGTGCCAATTCCCACTTTTTTTAGCCAAGCACAAAAGCAACATATCCTTAAAGAGAGTCAATGCGATTACTTACTAACGTCGCCCATCAACGCCGCCAACGTCAGCAACACAGAGTATAGGCCAACCCCGTACGACAACATTGTTGCCATTGCCCTGCGGCCCACACTGGCCGTACAAATACCCAAAGGCACACACAAAATAACCTTTACCTCTGGCTCTACCGGCACGCCCAAAGGGGCTTGCTTGTCGACACAGTCCCAATGGCAGGTGGCTAAAGGGATAAATGAAACCATCACCCCTGAAGCCAAAATCCACTTAAGTGTTCTGCCCTTTTCTACCCTACTTGAGAATATTGCGGGTATTTATGTGCCCTTATTGCGAGGGGCAACCATTCAACTCCCCAGCTTAAAAGAACGGGGGTTTGAAGGCAGTAAACTCGTTAACCCTCAGTCATTACTTGGATGTATAGCAAGCAGTACGGCTAATTCCCTGATCCTTGTGCCCGACCTACTCATGGTGCTGTTACATGCCTGCCAAACTGGTTGGCAGCCTCCCCCGTCCCTTTTGTTTATCGCGGTAGGTGGTGCCCACGTTGCCCCAAGTTTACTCCAACAGGCACACCGTTTTGGGTTACCCGTCTATGAAGGCTACGGCCTATCTGAAGCCGTATCAGTTGCCACGTTAAATACGCCTAAGAGCAATTTGCAAGGCAGTGCGGGGAAAGCCATGGGACACAATCAATTGCGCATAGAAGAGGGAGAAATTGTTATTTCGGGCAATCACTTTCTTGGCTATTTAAATGAACCTGACTCTTTTTACCCAACGGAGCTTAGAACCGGTGATCTCGGTGTAATAAAAAATGACGTGCTTTGGCTACATGGCCGGAAGAAAAATATCATGGTTAATAGTTTTGGCCGCAATGTTTCCCCTGAGTGGGTAGAGTCAGCTTTACTCGCCGTAGGAAGCTTTCATCAAGTACTCGTCTATTGTGAAGCCAAGCCTTACTGTGTGGCATTGATATGTCCGCGGACATCCTCTATGACAACAGAAGAAATCCGCACCGCCATTGCCCGGGTCAATACCCAGCTACCTGATTACGCTCACATTCAGGGGTTCACTGTGATCCCCCCTTGCACCACTGAAAACGGGCTGCTCACAGAAACGGGAAAAATAAAACGTTCCCACACCCTTTCTTTTTATCATGCCCAAATTGCCGACCTTTATGCCAAAGAATATTCCGTTACTGGAGAATCACGATGAGTTTTTACAATCAATTACAACAGCAAACCCAAACCGCCAGAGAATATCTGCTTGATGCCCCTATTATTCGGCGCTGTTTTCACGGCGACATTACCCTTGATGACTATATCGCCTTCTTGCAGCAAGCCTATCACCACGTGAAATACACGGTGCCCCTTCTTATGGCCACCGGCGCAAAACTCGACGACGAAAAAGAATGGTTGCGAGAAGCCATCGGCGAATATATCGAAGAAGAAATGGGACATCAGGAATGGATCCTTAATGATCTAAGTGCATGCAATATAGAAAAGAACAAAGTCCGTAGGAGCCAGCCTTCATACGCTACAGAGCTAATGGTCGCCTATGCATTTGATGCCATCGCACGAAAAAATCCACTCTATTTTTTTGGAATGGTTTTTGTGCTTGAGGGTACCAGTATTGCCCTTGCTGACAACGCTGCGAAACAGATTGGGCAAAAGTTGGCGTTGCCGCCACAAGCATTTAGCTACCTCACTTCCCATGGCGCACTCGATCAAGACCATATCGTTTTCTTCCAAGGACTAATGGACAAGATTGTCGATCCTAAAGAACAAGCCATGATCATTCATAGCGCCAACATGTTCTATCGATTATATGGCAACATTTTTTACGATTTATCGCCCCATCATGGCCTTAGCGAGGTGGCTTAATATGGCGATAAAATGGGAAAATCAGGTAGTTCTACTTACAGGTGCCAGCGGAGGCATAGGCTTTGCAATGGCAAAGGCCCTCGATAAAAAGGGGGTGCAATTGATATTAACCGGGCGAAATGAGGAAAGGCTTCACCAACTAAACGCCCTGCTAAATCATTCCCATAAGGTTGTACAAGCAGATATTACCGCCGCCTCTGGGCGCAAAAAAATCTGTCATGTCTGTGAGCGCCTGCCTATCAGCATACTCATTAATAATGCAGGGATTACCCAAGTCGGCGAATTTAGCGAAGCGGCCATCCCTAACATCATAAATACTAACCTCACCGCCCCCATGCTATTAACTCAGGAAATGATGCCACTACTTTGCACAATGCCCCAGGCCCATGTAGTGAACGTGGGCTCTGCATTTGGTGGCATTGGCTTTGCCGCACACGGCGTCTATTGCGCGACAAAATTTGGTATTAAAGGTTGGACGGAAGCCATGATCCGCGAAAACTTCGATACGAACGTAAATTTTCACTATTTAGCGCCACGCGCCACCAATACGGCCATCAATGATAGTCGTGTAAACGCAATGAATAAGGCACTAAAAAACACCGTTGATAGCCCTGAAATCGTGGCCGATGCACTCATTACCCTATTAACCAATAATGTGTCGCGACGAGAACTAGGGGTAGCTGAGCGATTTTTTACGAAACTCAATGCCCTATTTCCTTCCCTAGTAGATAAAGCACTAGCTAAGCAATTGGGCACAATTAAAAAACACACATTTACTCATCACTCAAGCACGCAACATGATCAAATTGGACATCACTCCAGCGTGCAGCTAAATAGTGAACGGAAAAAAGGATCCTCCCTATGAAACGTCTCTTAATACTCTCTGCTTTACTGGTATTTCACTTAGTCAACGCACAGGCAGCACAAGTAACAGATAGCAGTACACCAGAGTCAACAATGCCTACGGTAACCTTCGATGGGAAAACACCCGCCTTATTGCAATTACAACAGCGGTGGGCACAAATTAATTATGGCGTCGAAGATAAAGAAACGGCATTTAAAACGTTACTTAAACAAGCTAAATCAGCCGTATTAAAAGATCCGAACAACCCCGAATTGCTTATCTGGCAAGGCATTATTCAGTCGAGTACCGCAGGGGCAATAGGCGGATTAAGCGCGCTTAAATATGCTAAGGCTGCACGTAAAAGCTTTGAACAGGCCATACGCATTGACGAGAATGCATTGGCGGGTTCGGCACTGACGAGCTTAGGTGTGCTCTATCACAAATTACCGGGCTGGCCGATAAGCTTTGGTGATGATAAAAAAGCCGCACAATTGCTAACACGTGCGCTTGAGGTTAATCCCCATGGCATTGACCCGAATTACTTTTATGCAGAGTTTCTGTTTGATAAAAAGGACTATGCAGACGCGGCTAAGTTTCTTCATAAAGCTAAAATAGCACCACCTCGGGAAAACCGTCCCCTCGCCGATGAGGGGCGTCAAAGTGAAATTGCTACCCTAGAACAAAAAATCAAGGAAAAGACCTAACCTTTTAGATTTGATAGTAAGGAAAATGAGATGCTACCGGCCAAGGGGGTATAAAACAAGAAGCCGGTAGCAATATCTCTTCCCTCTTAAGGAGACGAACCTTTATCTACCTAAAATTAGTAATCCCAACGCATTGTCAAACTGTAGTTAGTGGGTGAGCCATAGAAGCTTTGATCCGTGCGCACTGAACTATAGTATTTTTCATTGGTGATGTTATCTAAATTCAGGCTAAAAGAGATTTTGTCGTTAAAGGCGTAATTCACATATCCCCCAATCAGCGCATAACTATCCTGAGTAATTCGGCCATAATCAGTATCTAAATAGGTTTCACTTTGCCAGCGTAAGGAAACGCCCATATTGAGCTTCTCTTGCCATTGTGGCGAATAGTCAGCAAATAACTTAAGGGTTCGACGAGGAATAAATGTACGGGCTTCATCTCCGTCTTCATCGTCCATGGTTAATGCCGTAAAGCCACCTTGCACGGATATTTCCCGGGTCAGGTTACCGGAGACTTCTACCTCGACACCGTTTGACTCCACAGAGACACCGCGATACAAGGCATAATCAAAGTCATCGGAGTAATCATCGTCGTCAACGCCATCGCCATCACCGTATCCAACGAACTCATACAGGTTTTCTTGCTCGGTTCTAAACACTGCCACGCTAAGCAAGAAGTTATCCGCAAAAAGCTTTTTCACACCCAGTTCATAGCTTCGCCCTTCCGCAGAGCCTAACGGCTGTAAATCTTCATCCAAATAGTACTGAGGCTGATAGATATCACTGTAGCTACCGTAGATGTTAAGATCTTCTATGGCTTCCCAGGTAAAACCAATGTACGGACTGCTGCCATTTTCTGTTGTGGAAGTCGATACATCCCAAGACTCACCTTCGTTTTCGTAATCTACGAAACTGGCTCCAAGTACAAAATCCAGATTATCGGTAACAGCTAGCTGAACGGCGCCATAAAAACGATTGAGCGTGACGTCGGTGTAACCCGCTTGATAGGGGTCGTCCCACTCAGGGCGGCTCACTTCCGTACCCGTCCAGCTAAGCATGGCGGGCATGGCATCAAAGCCGCTGAGTGCCCCATAGTCATAATCGCTGGTATCGGAATCGGCCAAACTCACACCAAGGTTAAAGGTATGTTCACGGCCCCAAGCTTCAAAAGAGCCCTGCAATGTGTTATCCCAAATCAAGGTTTTATCATCACTGGTAAATTTACCCGGGTAGCCGTACAAGCCAAGCTGAGTTTCGCTATCTACGCCCACCCCCGAATAGGAATAGGTATAAAACAGCTCAGAGTCATCTTCATAGCGAATATAATTGAGTTTTGAGGTGTAGTTTAAATCGTCGGTGATGTACCAGCTAAGCTCGGCAAATGCGTTTTTGTTTAACGTATCCCAATATGTCCAGTCCATGGCCGTGGTGGTGGAGGTGTCTGCTGATAACAGCGTACCGTCTGAATAAATCAGTGGCACCGCGCCCCAGGTGACGCCGTCACTGTTGTTGTCTTGATAGGTATAACCAAAGGTCAAGGTCACATCATCACTGAGCTGCCCGTCTATAACTCCGTAAAGTACTGTGCGGTCGTTCTCATACAAATTTAACCAGCTTTCTTTCTCTTGATGTACCACCACCGCTCGGGCGGCCCAACTACCTGAATCCGTTAAAGGCGTAGAAACATCAGCAACCGTACGCATGTTTGCCCAACGCCCCAAAGTAAAATCCACACTGGCTTCGGTATCATTAGTGGGGCGTTTACGCACATAGTTAACCGTTCCGGAAGGATTACCCAGTCCGGTAATCAAGCCATTGGAACCGCGGATAAATTCCACTTTATCGTAGATGGCAGTATCCAGATCTCCTACGAAAATATCGCCGAAGGGAATGCCAGAGCCGTCCACATGCATACTGGTGATATCAAAGCCTCGAGCATTGAAGTACGTACGATCCGTTTCTGTTTGATCGATATTGATGCCTGTCACTTGTTTAAACAAGCTATTAATATCGCTTAGGTTGTAGTTGGAAATGGTGTCCTGTTCAATAATTGACAGCGATTGCGGGGTATCAAAACTATCTAACCCTAAACCTGTTGCACCGGAACTGACTCGTTGAATACGACTTTCAACAATGCGTATCACTTCAATATCATCAGGATCCGCCGTCTCTGTCTTATCAGTGTCTGACTCTACATTCTGGGCATGGACGTGCATTGCCAGTACTAAGGGAGAAAGGGCAAAAAGTCTTTTGTTTATCATTACGGTTCCAACTACAAATGAATCAATCCTAAAAAAGTTGACGTAGTATAATGGAATACAACAGTAATTTAAATAGTAACCATTTTCATTAAGCTTTGACTAATGGGAATATAGGAAAGACGATGACACAGGCACAAAAAAACCCGCTTAAAGCGGGTCTTTTCGAAGTTAACAATAACGCAAGGATTAGTGATCTTAGTTAAGCTTTTCTTTGATACGTGCAGATTTACCTGAACGCTCACGCAGATAGTAAAGCTTAGCACGACGAACCGCACCGCGACGTTTCACTTCAATAGAAGAAATTGCCGGGCTGTGTGTTTGGAAAACACGCTCAACGCCTTCGCCGCTAGAAATTTTACGAACGGTAAAAGACGAGTGAAGACCACGGTTACGCTTAGCGATAACAACACCTTCATAGGCCTGAAGACGTTCTTTGTCACCTTCGGTAACGCGAACTTTAACAACTACTGTGTCACCTGGGCCGAACTCAGGAACATCAGATTTAAGCTGTGCTTGCTCAATTTTTTTGATGATATCTTGACTGACTTTGCTCATCATATCCTCTCGTCCTAGTTAACTGTCATCTTGCTGCAAGTTCGACTTGAAATATTCCAATAATCGCACTTGCTCCTCAGTCAGAGCTAGGTGGTTTAATAACTCAGGGCGACGCTGCCAGGTTCTACCTAGCGATTGCATAAGCCGCCACTGTCTGATTTTTTCGTGATCACCACTTAACAACACAGAAGGAACCGCTTTACCTTCGAGCACTTCTGGCCGCGTATAATGCGGGCAATCCAGTAGTCCATCGGAAAAGGAATCTTCGATAGCAGACGCTGTGTGACCAAGTACACCAGGTACCAATCGAGCAACTGCATCCATGAGCACCAGCGCAGGTAATTCTCCTCCGCTTAATACGTAATCTCCTACTGACCATTCTTCGTCAACATGAGACTCGATAACGCGCTCATCAATTCCTTCATAACGACCGCAGATAAATATCATACGGTCATTTTCGGCAAGGTGTTTCACCCCTGCCTGGTCAAGCTTTTTCCCCTGTGGTGACAGGTAAATCACTTTTGCATGTTCACCGCCAGCTTGTTTCGCTGCGGCAATGGCGTCTGTTAAAGGTTTTACCATCATCAACATACCCGGACCACCGCCATAAGGGCGATCATCTACAGTACGATGACGATCGTGCGTGTAATCACGTGGGTTAAATATCTCAACATTAAGAATGCCTGACTTAACTGCTCGCCCCACCACACCTTGATGCATGAAGGGTGCGAACATATCAGGAAACAAACTGATAATGCCGAACCATTTATCCGCGGTCACTTTAGAATCCCGGATCCCAATCTACCGTAATCACAGCGCCTTCTTTGTCTACCGATATGATGACAGAATCCATCTCATACGGTATTAATCTTTCCTTTTGACCAAATGCATCATTCACCTTGGCGCGGACCTGCAAAACGTCATTTGCACCTGTGTTGAATACATCTTTCACCGCACCCAAATCGTAACCTTGCGTAGTTACCACCTGCATGCCAGTGAGCTCCCGCCAGTAAAATTCGCCTTCTTCAAGTTCAGGCAACTGGTCTTCGTCAATAGAAACATCCAGATTCTTGATGCGCTCAGCGTCATCTCGACTCTCAATACCTTCAATTTTCGCAACCAGGTTTTTACCCTGCGGGCGCCATTGATCGATTTGGTATTCCTTGCCATCACCGAGTTGCCAGGGTGAATAGTCGAAAATACCTTCCGGCATATCGGTATAGCTGTTGATCTTGACCCAACCTTTCACCCCGTAAGGAGCACCGATTTTGCCAATAATCACTTTGTCAGACGCTTGACTCATCTATACCTACCAGAATTATGGACAGCTTACGCTGCCGTTTTTTTAGCTTCTTTTACCAGGGTAGTTACGCGCTCAGATAAGCTCGCACCAACACCAACCCAGTATTCAACACGCTCAAGATCTAAACGCAGACGTTCTGCCTGACCTTGTGCTGTTGGGTTGAAGAAACCGATGTTTTCAATGAAACGACCGTTTCTTGCACGGCTGCTGTCAGCAACCACTACTTGATAAAATGGACGCTTTTTCGCGCCACCACGCTGTAAACGAATAGTAACCATAAGTGCCTCAAACTCGTTGTAGCGTTACTGTTAACTTAACCCCCCGACTTAAACACACTAAAAACAGGTGCCAGTTAGGAGGCCGCGGAATTATACGCATAAGAATAAGAAAAGCAAGGTTTGATTACCGAATAAGCGGTATTTTGTGCGCCTAGCGGCTTTGATCCGATTCACTATTGAAATGGTCTCATCTGGCAAACCAATTTGCCTATCTGCCGTAAGATATAGGTAATGTAATCTTTAAATTAAAAGGCAATTTTACTGCATGTCGTTAGAATCTGAGTCCCCGAACATAGCCACCCGCGACGTCCTGCGTTGGGTGCGTTCATTATTAGCAAATTATCCATGGCAAGTAATAGGCGCCATTGGGGCACTATTGGTTGCGGCGGGCTCCTGGCTAGTGTTGGGACAAGGCATTAAAATGGCCGTTGATAAAGGGTTTATCAACGATAATGCCGACATGCTTAACCGCGCCGTGATCTTCGTGTTGGTGATTACAGCAATCGCCAGCATGGCCACCTATTTCCGTTTCTATTTAATGACCTGGCTTGGCG
>NZ_JBAHZB010000003.1:53989-146686 GCF_036697315.1 Alteromonas sp. 14N.309.X.WAT.G.H12 | reverse complement strand
GCATATTAGTGCTGCACCATTAGATCTAAATCAAACGGTTGTAAAGAACGGTTTAAAATGATCGCTTACGGTGGTAAATACGAGAAGACTCGAGCTTATAAACCTAAAGCCCAAAAACGAATTCACTTAAAGCCAAGCCTTGAGTATAACAGAGTTGAGGTTTTATATCCGAATATTAAGAGTCAGAGTCGTTCACTTACCCCTGGGGTGGACTTCATAATACACCTCTTATTTAACTAGATTTTAACGTTAATAGGTGTCTAGTAAAGCCTGGGAAGTCCAACTAAAGCTCAACAGCCTTTACCAAAAAATAGTAAACCTACTAACATTTATCGTACTTTTGACGAATTCTAGAGTAATTGCTATTATCAACTCCTGAACGCTAAAAGAGGCAGTCATGAAGGTTCTGACTCACGAAACGATCCACACTAGTATTAAGCAACTGTTCCCTGATACTGATATCATGTCGCCTACGGGCTATTTATCCGCTGTTCGGGCTGGTGTAAGTGGACAGACACTTAGAAAAATCATCAATATACTTGGAGAGCGCGAATGGATTGCGAAAGCAATTGGAAAAGACGTTTCAAATTTAAGTAAGAGTTACAAATTGAAACGCTTATCGCCAATGGTGTCCGACAACCTAATTGATACACTACGCGTTTTTATTCAGGCTGTTTCTATTTATGAGTCCCTTGATCTTGCAAAAGAATGGATGAGCTCACCAATACCGGCTCTTGGTGGTGAAATTCCCGTGACGCTGCTTGATACTCATGCAGGTCGAGAAATTGTACGCCAAGCTCTTAAGAAACTGGAGTTTGGAGAATTCGTCTAATGAAATTGTACCGCGTGACCAACCAAAAATTTGCTAATATATTCAATGGTAAAGGGGCAAGTTATGAATATGGGGCTAGGTGGAATTCTGCCGGGTATCCAGTGATTTATTTTGCTTTGGATATTGGAACTGCGATGATTGAGAGTGCAAACTATAATCCATCATATCGCCTCATCCCTCCTTCGCACTGCAAAGCCATCTATTCGGTTGATGATAAAGTTACAATCAAACGTCTACCAGCAAAAACACTTCCCGCAGATTGGGATAAAATGCCATATTCTTCGACTACTCAAAAGATTGGGGATGAATTTCTTAGCGCTCAAAATTCACTCTTTTTACTGGTGCCCAGTGTAGGAGCTGGACTGGATGATGAATCCAAAATTGCGATTGCAAATCCAAATCATCCAGAAATAAAAAAGATTAGATTAATCCGTAAAATCAGGCCAGTATATTCTGATAGTATGTTTTCAGGTCTAAATTAGATATAAAACATTCAATGATGCATCTTAGTTGAATTCGGACCGACAAAACCAGTTGTTAGGTTGGGTAGATTTTCCAAGCTGATAGACTTTTTTTTTGCTTAACCAACAGCAATCAGAAATTAATCTAAGTGTCGCCTCGGATGGGTAGTTACCTTTTTTAAACTCGGACTCGCTTTCAATGCCAAGCCTTATCCATAATTCATTCAATAAGCTCAACGATTCGACACAAGCTTTTACTGTATTTATTGAACGTGAACGCTTGTGATGAAAAATCGTTATAAAGAGATTTTCATATTGAAGCGGCATTCCCGTTTCTGCACTTAACAGAATTCCATACTCAACTCCTGTTTGATTTGAAAAAATTTTTGTTTTGAAGTTTGAGTTTACCATTTCACTACCCCATTGAAGTACATTAATAGGGTTAGCTAAATGATGGTCACTGACAAGATATTTATCCTTTTAAATCAATGACTTAATACACTTAAGCATATGCTTCATGTCAATTATTCAGAAATAAAGTTACATTTTTTCTAAGTATGAATTACTTTAAAAAAACCAAAAAAAAACTCACAACTTTAATTGCGAGTTTTTTATAATAAATATTTTAATTTCAGCCAGTTAGTTTTAAAAAAGTATCAAAACTATCTAAAGTAGGGGTCAGAACGGTATATCATCATCAAAATCAAAATCCGGCTCAGCCATGGGCGGCTTATTACCACCTTGGTTATTTGCCTGAGGAGGCGCTTGAGTTGCAGGGTTATTTCCCTGAGGACGTTGTTGATATCCCCCAGCCTGATTATTGTTGCTATAACCGCCTTGCTGTCCACCTTGCTGACCGCCTTGTGGGCGCTGCTGGTAACCTCCAGATTGTCCACCCTGACCACCACCGTCACGGCCGCCTAGCATTTGCATTTGGTCGACAATAATTTCTGTGGTGTAACGATCCTGACCTTGTTGATCCTGCCATTTACGCGTTTGTAATTTGCCTTCACAATAGATCTGCGAACCTTTTTTAAGGTACTCACCCGCAATCTCTGCCAACCGGCGATACATGGTCAGTCGATGCCACTCTGTCCGCTCTTGTACCTGACCTTGCTGATCTTTCCAGCTTTCACTGGTCGCTAGGCTCAGGTTTGCTACGGCGTTTCCATTTGGCATGTAACGCACTTCGGGGTCATTACCCAGATTACCTACCAAAATGACTTTGTTGACGCCTCTCGTTGCCATCGATGTCTCCTGTAATTCTGTCTATATTGCGCAAGGACTCTGCCGACAGCGCGAAATGTATAACGGATAAATGAATATTTTAGCCTGCTAGTATACCTTAAAAAGGCAGCAGACTAAGGTAAATTTCATTTAGAATGAAGACTAGAGTAACTGATCACATTCGCTGTGAAAAGACAGACATAAGATCAGTCTGCCAACAGACTACTGAAAACCGTTATAGAAAATCAATATGACTGATTACATGACGCAGCTTTGCAAGGGCACATCGGCGGGAACACACTCATCAGTTCCCTCTGCAATATAGGCGTCTAAGGTTTGTTTTTGTATCTTAGATAACCGCAAGCCTATTTTGGTTCGACGCCAGATAACGTCGTCCAGTGTCCGTGCCCATTCCCGTTCGATAAGGTAATCCACTTCACTTTGGTACAGTTCAGCGCCAAAATCCTCTCCCATATCCGCAAGTTGTGTTTTGCCTTGTAAAAACTGATGGCACAGGGTGCCGTACTGACGCGTAAAGCGCGCCACCATAGTCTGGGTTAACCATGGATATTCTTTTTTCAGCGTGGCCTCGAAGGTGGGTTTATCGGTAAAGTCACCACCAGGAAGTCGCCCTTCTTTGGTCCAGGCACCACCGGCGTTAGGAAAGGCCTCGGCTAACTTGTCCATGGCATGCTCTGCCAGTTTACGATAGGTGGTAATTTTACCGCCAAAAATATTCATTAATAAGGGCTCCTCTTTCCCCCCGCTCATTTCAAATTTATAGTCGCGGGTGAGCTCTTGGGCAGACGCATTTTTCTCTTCTAATAAGGGGCGCACGCCACTATAGGTGTGCACGATATCAGCGTATGAAATGGAGGTTTTAAAGTAGGCGTTTACCACCTCAATAAGGTAATCGGTTTCTTGTTCGGAAATGGCCGCCTTTGCGGGATCCCCTTTGTAGTCTTCGTCGGTGGTGCCCACTAAAGAAAAATCATTTTCGTAGGGAATAACAAACACAATGCGCCCATCTTCGTTTTGCAATATATAGGCTTCGTCCGAATCATAAAGTTTAGGCACAATCAAATGACTGCCTTTTACCAGACGCATGGCATTAGGATTATCCACACCTTTTAGCCTGTCTAAAAATGAGATCGCCCAGGGACCACCGGCATTCACAATGCTTCTAGCCTGTACTTCGCTAACTTGGCCGTCGGCGGATTTAAGGGTAATGTGCCACAGCTTGCCCCGTTTTTCTGCCCGTATACATTCCGTGCGAACCAGTATCTTGGCCCCTTTATCCTTCGCTGCCAAAGCATTTAAAATGACCAGGCGAGCATCATCAACCCAGCCGTCTGAATATTCAAAACAGGTTTTAATGTCATCCACAAGCGGGCTATCTTGGGTTACCCGCAACTTTTTCGAACCCGGCAGCACATTTCGTTTTGCTAACGAATCATACAAAAACAGACCAATACGGATCATCCAAGCCGGACGCAAATGTTTTTGATGGGGTAAACGAAAACGCAACGGCCACATAATATGGGGGGCTTTAGCGAGCAACACTTCCCGCTCAGCCAATGCTTCTTTTACTAATCTGAACTCATAATGTTCCAAATAGCGAAGGCCGCCATGTATTAACTTACTGCTTGAGGAGGACGTTGCACCGCCAAGATCGCCTTTTTCACATAGTGCCACTTTTAGTCCACGACCGGCAGCATCGAGTGCGATACCTACGCCGTTGATCCCTCCTCCAACAACAAATACGTCCAAAGGCTCTGGTGACTGAATGTTGGCAGATTGCATGTGAAAAACCCCTACTAGTGATCGAATT
The DNA here is from genome assembly GCF_036697315.1 of Alteromonas sp. 14N.309.X.WAT.G.H12. NCBI lineage: Bacteria > Pseudomonadati > Pseudomonadota > Gammaproteobacteria > Alteromonadales > Alteromonadaceae > Alteromonas > Alteromonas sp. 14N.309.X.WAT.G.H12. The sequence continues at coordinate 142,335 of NZ_JBAHZB010000003.1, read as the reverse complement.
GTGAGTATTTGAACGCCAAAAAGAAAACAAGTCAACACAAAACGAACATAAACGAACATCAAAAGCGCGCAGTTTTGCTTAACATACTGAAATGCCGTTATAAACGCGTTATAAAAAATTGTTATTTATTTTAGGGGAGTTTGTTACCTAACAGCCGTCATGCCTGAATAAAGGTAATGTTGTTTTCGGCAATGATTTTGCGAATGGGATCAGGGGGGATCTTATCGCAAACCAGACAATTGACTTGTGACAAATGCCCTTGCTCTACCATCGCCCGGCGTTCAAATTTGCTGTAGTCCGCAGCTAAAATGACGCTTTGGGTATGTTCAAGAATTGCTTGGGAAACTTTCACTTCCCGAAAATCGAAATCCAGTAAAGCACCGTCGGCACTGATACCACTAATACCAATAATGCCGTAGTCCATACGGAACTGACTGATAAAATCACAGGTTGCCTCACCAATGATACCGCCGTCTCTAAAGCGCACTTCTCCTGCGGCAATAATCACAGAAAAGTCTTCTTTTGCTGACAATATGGTGGCCACATGGATGTTATTGGTAACGACGTGCAAATTTTTATGGTTGAGTAGTTTTTTGGCAATTAACTCGGTGGTGGTACCGATATTAATGAATAAGGAGGCACCGTCGGGGATCATGCCAGCCACGGCTTCAGCAATACGCTCTTTCACTTCCAGGTTTTGTGTTTTGCGTTCCTGATAAGGGGTGTTCTCCCAGCTTTTGGTTAATCCCGCGCCGCCATGATAACGACTCACCGCATCGATTTCGGCCAGCTGATTGAGATCCCGGCGAATGGTTTGGGGCGTCACGCCACAGTGCCTCACTAATTCATCAATTGACATAAAACCTTTTTGTTTTAACAAATTGAGAATTTTTTCATGACGCTGAGATTGATTCATTAACCACTTTCCTTCTTATCGCTGAGGTAATTATACCTCCTTTAGTCAACCTTTGATATGTTCAGTTGCGCTCTTAAATGTTCGTTTTCGAAAATTAGGTATTGTTAATTTGGTGTAAATAGGGCAGAATTCACCAAAATCTCGAAAAGGAGCGTTGTCTTGGAAAAATTCATCCTTGCTATCGACCAGGGCACCACCAGCTCGCGTAGCATTATTTTTTCATCCACTGGCGAAATTGTTGCCATTGCCCAGAAAGAATTTTCGCAGCAATACCCCCAAGACGGTTGGGTAGAACATGATCCCGAAGAAATTTGGCAAAGCGTGCTGTTTACGCTCAAAGATGTGTTTACTCAATGCCCACTTTCACCAAGCCAAATCGCCACCATCGGTATTACCAACCAACGTGAAACCACGCTGGTATGGGACAAAAATACCGGCAAGCCCGTGTATCCTGCCATTGTATGGCAAGACCGGCGTACCGCGACACAATGCCGCCGTTTTAGCGAAGATAAATCCTTAGAGACCTACATTACCGACACCACAGGTTTGTTGTTAGATCCTTATTTCTCAGCCACGAAAATCGCCTGGATCTTAGATAATGTGGAAGGGGCCCGAGCCCAAGCTGAAAATGGTGATTTACTGTTTGGTACCGTAGATAGCTTTCTTATCTGGCGCTTAACTAACGGTCAGTCTCATAAAACCGACGCCACCAATGCCTCTCGCACTATGCTGTTTGATATCAACCAGCAACAATGGGATGAGAAACTGCTGAAGACATTTAATATTCCCCGAGCCATGCTACCTGAGGTTATGGATTGCGCCGCCGACTTTGGCACCTTGGATGAATCCATATTAGGTGAAGCCATCAGTATTTGTGGCGTTGCTGGCGATCAGCAAGCGGCCCTGGTTGGGCAAGCCTGTTTCAAAAAGGGCATGGCCAAAAGCACCTACGGTACGGGGTGTTTTATGATCCTCAATACCGGCGATAAACCCTTACGCTCAAAAAACCGATTGCTCACCACCGTGGGCTATCGCTTAAACGGACACACCACCTACGCTTTAGAAGGCAGTATATTTATGGCTGGGGCAACGGTGCAATGGTTACGGGATGGATTAAAACTCATTAATGATGCCGCAGAATCCGAAGCCTTAGCTCAACGGGCAAGAAGTGACAATGGGGTTTTCCTCGTACCGGCATTTACCGGTTTAGGCGCTCCCTATTGGGATCCTGACGCCCGCGGCGCCATTCTTGGGTTAACCCGTGACACCGGCATCAGCGAAATCGTTGCCGCTGGGCTACAATCGGTTTGTTTTCAAACCAAAGATTTACAAAAAGCCATGGAAAGTGATGGCGCACGGCCGACCAACATCCGTGTTGATGGCGGCATGTCCCGCAATGACTGGGTCATGGGATTTTTGTCTGATATCTTAGGCGCGGATGTAGAACGGCCCCAAATCACCGAAACCACCGCCTTAGGCGCGGCGTTTTTAGCCGGCTATCAGACCGGAATATTCCCTTCATTAGACGATCTTACCCGTTGTTGGAAAAGCGACAATATTTATTCTCCCCGTTTATCCAAAGCTGAGCGGGATCATGCCTACAGTGGATGGAAAGCCGCCGTTGAGCGCATTCGCTGCGACCAACGGGAAAACAAATCGAACTAAACCTCAAGCAGGTATCCCCAATTGCGAAGATTGTACGGATACCTGCTTTATCCTTCCCCAATGGTCTTGTCTCATTAATTTTCGGATTTATTTCCCCTTCCCCTTGTTCTTTGTGAAAAAAACTAGGCATTATGGACGAAACTAATAAGGAGACACCCATGTCCGAGACAGGAAAATACAGCCAATTAAGCCTAGATGAGTTACATGCCATCGCAGCCACGGTTGATGCAGATGCAGAACCCGAGCGCGCAGCAGAGATCTACGCTGAAATCGAAAAAAGACAACACGCTGAGTTTTCCACTATGGATGAGTCCCCTTCCGCAGATCAGGACATGTGCAACGACGGTGTTGCGCCGTCCCCCGAAGCCAGTGCTCAATCAACCGATGATCGCTTAGCCTCCCGGGGGGAACGATTTGCCGCGGCCATTATCGATACTGTGGTTTCTATTTTAGCCACCATTCCCTTTATTTTTATTGTGGGTGCGGAAGAATTTGCTGAACCCGGTTTGGGGTTAATTGCACTGAGTTTTGCTTATGGCTTAACCAGCTTATTGGTAGTTAATGGCTATTTGTTATTCCACTACGGGCAAACCGTAGGTAAGCGTTTTTTAAATATCCGCATTGAAGATATGTCGGGCCGACAGGCCAGTTTAGGCACCATTATTATGAAGCGATATATCCCCGTCAGTTTAGCCATGTATATTCCCGTCATCGGTGGCATTGTGTCCTTGGTGGATGTGTGTTTTATATTTCGACAGGATCGGCGCTGCGTCCACGATCATATTGCCAATACCCGTGTTTGCCGTCCTCCGGAATCCATTAACGTATAAACAAATCAACGCTTTTTCTTCTCTGCCTCTTTCATCACAGGTAAGCTATCTGTAAGGCAACTTGTGATGGAGGATAAGTTGAGCTTTTTCCCTGCAGATTTTGCACTTTATTTTGTTTTTGGCCTGATTGGTTTTGCGGCCTTAGCCGTGTTAACCGGTCGGGTGCGTTACGATTTTATCGCCATCGTGGTGCTTTGCGCCCTCGTTCTTAGTGGCATCATGACGCCTAACAAGGGACAGCGCAGGGCGTTAGGATCGTGCCCCTTTTAAACGTCTTACGGCTCTGATAAACAGCCGATACTGCCCCTTCACATCGGGATAGGTCATAGATTTATTATGTTTACCGCCAGGTACTACATAGATCCATTTATCAGGGCTAGGTGAAGCTTCGTATAATTCCCGGCTAAATGTAATGGGAGTGGTACGATCTTTATCGCCCACCACTAACAAAAGCGGTCTGTCGAACTGGCGAACAAAATCTTCATTTTCGATAATCGCTAATTCAGGAGAAACTTTCAGAATAGTAAAAAGATGTGTCCAACTAGGCACCATATTGGCAACCACATCATTCACTTTATTGATGGCGCTATCTAAAACCAGGCCGTCGATATCCCGTTTAACCGCCACATAGCTGGCCAAAATTGAGCCCATGGAAATGCCATGCACAACGGTAGGTAAATTATTTTTAAAATGATGCTTGGCAAAATCAAAAATTAACAGTGCATCACGTTTAAGTTGATACATCCTGACCCGGCTAGCTTTTTCGCTGGCTCCCGTTCCCTGATAATCTACCCATAATACATTCACCGGCAGCTGACCAAATTCATGTAACATGGCAGAGTTTTTGGTGATGGACATCTCATTGTCTGCAAACAACACCACGTTAGCAATCGCATGAGGGTAAGTTACCGCCACGCCATTTAACGTGAGATCCAGACTGTTTTTCAACTCCACTTTGGTAATGGTAGCGACCGCTTCATCCCGACTAATGGATTTGCTTAATGCAGTAACATCAATGGGCTGGGTTGATGCATCCTGATACAGGTAACTGGATGAACTGACATCAATAGCACAGCCTGTTAATACACCAACAAATAATAAAAAAATGCAATGTTTGATAAGGTTAACCACAACTAATTACGCTCTGCTCTTTTTGTTTTATATTCCCAGTGCTTCACTCATTCACGTACAAAGATAAAACACCCAAAGAAAGTCGATTAATACTGTACCTTTCCCTTCACCACCAAGATACAGTCCATGCCGGCATTGGCGGCGGCTTGCTGACCTATATCCGTATCTTCGAAAACCACGCATTGCTGTGGCGTTAACCCCATTTGCTGCGCCGCCGACAAAAAGGTGTCGGCAAAAGGTTTGCCATTTTTCACATCTGACGATGTCACCAAGGCATCAAGTTGATGGAGCAGACCATGATGGGTAAGCAGTTTTTCTGCATGGTTGCGGTCGGCCCCGGTTCCCACTGCTATCTTCATCGAACCACGATAATGGTTGAAAATAGCAAAGGTCTCTTCAATTAGAGAAGGCACAAAATCCATGCGTGCACGGGCGGCCATCTTATATTCCGCCACGTCCTTTGGATCGCCTTTATAGCCGTACTTCTCATTTAGAATAATGGCAGTCTGATAAGTAGGTACCCCACCTAGACCGTAAATATAATCACTGTCGAAGGGGTAACCAAAATGGGAACAGGTGGCTTTCCAGGCTTCTAAATGTGCGCCCATGGAATCCACCAATGTGCCGTCCATATCAAATATAATGCCTTTGTATTTGCGCAAATCGATCATTGTGAAAGCTGATCCCTTTAATTTACCCACCACAGTGCCATTAGGGCCTATCGCCATGGGTTAAGCTGCTATCGAATTATAACGTCGCCGACGCTGGGCTTTCGGTGTAGGTTTCCAATAACGCCTGCGCCCCAGCCAGATCAAACTCACGGCTGACTTTCAGGTAGATAGCGTTATCAGCAGTAGACACCACCACCTCTTCCACACCCTCTAATTGGTGCAAGGCCGTTTTTACCGCCGACTGTTTTTCATCATCAATGGCTGCCTGAAGCACCACACGTTTTAATTTGTTGACTTCTTTTAAGCCAAAAAGAATAAGGATCCACACACCGGCACCCAACGCACCAGCCAGATACGCGGTTTTTGCTGTCCATAGATCAGTTACCACACCAGATAACGTGCCACCCATAAAGGCGCCAAAAAACTGGAAGCTGGCATAAAGCCCCATGGCGGTGCCTTTTTGTCCAGCTGGCGCGATGGTAGACACCAAAGCCGGAAAACTGGCTTCTAAATAATTAAAACCGGTGAAAAACATCACCACCGCACACAACACGACCCATTCCCGATGATGCTGCATATTTAACATCAAAAAAGCCATCATCATCAGTCCAGCAGCGGTGATCACTACGGTCTTGGGCGTTCTGCCACGACCGATACCCATTAATATAACTAGCCCGACAATGGAAATAGCTAACACGGGTAAATAGATGGTCCAGTGACTTTCCAGCGTCATATTAAACTGGGTGAGCGTGACAGGCAGCTGAACAAATAATAGCGTGATAAGCATATGCAATACCATCACACTCACGTTCAAACGCCATAATTGGGGGGATGAAAACAGTGAGGCGACCTGAGATAACTTAGGTAAGGTGTCGCCACTGGCCGTGGTGGTCACATCTGGCACCACCCATTTCACTAGCGGCATACAACAAACGGCCAGTGTACCTGTGATCCCAAAGATCCCCGCCATCCCCCATTGCTGAGCAATCAAGGGCCCCATCAAAACGGCCAGATAAAAAGAAAAACCAATAGCAATGCCAATGATAGCCATCACTTTAGCGCGCTGGGATTCCCGACTGATATCGGTAGCTAACGCCATAATTGCACCGGCAATGGCGCCAGCACCTTGCAAGACACGCCCAATCAACATCCAAACCATGGTGTCGGCAGAAGCAGCAACAAAAGACCCCAAAGCAAAAACAGTCAAGCCAAGTAATATCACCGGCTTTCTGCCCCAGCGGTCCGATAACATGCCCATGGGAATTTGCAATGCTGCCTGCGTGAGACCGTATCCGCCCACGGCAAGACCCACTAAAAGAGGGGAATAATCTGGATATTCCATGGCAGCTACCGCTAAAACCGGCATTACCATAAACAGGCCCATCATGCGCAATACATATACCAGCGCCAGCGTGAGGGCAGCGCGAAGTTCTAGTGCGTTCAAAGGTTCTCGTCCTCGTTATACCAAGGCCGCGAAGTGTATCATAAAACCTTTCTACCACTAATATCCTATCGACACCTGTTATGATCTCAAATGCCTTTGCGGCGTAACTAATGATTAACTTTGGTGCCTTCTGTGGCATACTTCTCTTTTTGGTAATCGTTAGGCTTCAATGGATAAAATCGAAATACGCGGTGCCCGCACCCACAATTTGAAAAACATCGATTTAACCCTTCCCCGCGACAAGTTAGTTGTCATCACCGGGCTATCAGGTTCAGGTAAATCGTCATTGGCTTTTGATACCCTTTATGCCGAAGGTCAGCGCCGGTATGTTGAGTCATTGTCGGCATATGCCAGACAGTTTTTATCAATGATGGAAAAACCGGATGTGGATCACATCGAAGGTTTATCACCTGCTATCTCCATTGAGCAAAAATCCACGTCCCATAATCCGCGCTCAACGGTGGGGACCATCACCGAAATATACGATTACTTACGATTAATGTTTGCTCGGGTAGGCACGCCTCGCTGTCCGGAACATGACGTTCCCCTTGATGCCCAAACGGTCAGTCAAATGGTGGACAAGGTCTTGTCCATGCCTGAAGGCACAAAATTAATGCTGCTAGCGCCGGTGGTGGAAGCCCGCAAAGGCGAGCACGTGAAAACCTTACAAAACTTGGCAGCACAAGGCTTCATAAGAGCGCGCATTGACGGCGAAGTCTGTGACTTATCGGATCCCCCTGAATTGGATCTGCGCAAAAAACACTCCATCGAAGTGGTGGTAGACCGGTTTAAAGTGAGAGACGATTTACAATTACGTCTTGCCGAATCCTTCGAGACAGCCCTTGAGCTTGCGGGCGGCAATGCAAAAGTGGCCTACATGGATGATAGCGACGCCGAAGAAATCATATTTTCAGCGAATTTTGCTTGTCCCCATTGTGGCTACAGTATCAGCGAATTAGAACCCCGGTTATTTTCCTTTAACAACCCTGCCGGAGCCTGCCCCACCTGTGACGGGTTGGGCACAAGACAATTTTTTGATCCTGCCTTAGTGGTCACCAACGATGAATTAAGTTTATCTGGCGGTGCCATAAGAGGCTGGGACAAACGCAGTTATTACTATTTTCAGATGTTGCAGGCGGTAGCAGAGGCCTACGATTTTAGCCTCACAACCCCCTTTGCTGAATTAAGTCAGCAAGCCAAAGACACCATTTTATATGGTTCGAAAGGGAAATCGCTGAAGTTTAAATATATTAACGAACGCGGCGATGTCATGGAGCGTAAGCACCCCTTTGAGGGCATCATTCCGAATATGGAGCGCCGCTATCGGGAAACCGAGTCGAATGCCGTACGGGAAGAGCTGGCAAAACACCTAAGCCAGCAACCCTGTAGCAGTTGTGGCGGTTCCAGACTGCGTACCGAAGCCCGATATGTGTTTATCCAAGACACCAACTTACCCACCATCACCGAGATGTCCATTTCAGAAACATTGGCGTTTTTCGAAAACCTGAATTTAACAGGTCAACGGGGCCAAATTGCTGAAAAAATCTTAAAAGAAATCCTCGATAGACTAGGTTTTCTGGTAAATGTTGGTCTTAATTACTTGTCGTTGTCTCGCAGCGCCGATACCTTATCCGGTGGCGAAGCCCAGCGTATACGCTTAGCCAGCCAAATTGGCGCCGGATTAGTAGGCGTCATGTATGTACTTGATGAACCCTCCATCGGCTTGCATCAAAGGGACAACGAGCGCTTACTCAAGACCCTCACACGATTGCGTGATTTAGGGAACACCGTGCTGGTGGTAGAGCACGACGAAGATGCCATTCGTGAAGCCGATTATGTGGTGGATATTGGCCCGGGTGCCGGCGTGCATGGTGGCGAAATTATTGCCGAAGGTACACTGGAAGATATTCTAAACAGTGAAGACTCACTGACTGGGAAATACCTTTCAGGGCGTGAAAAAATTGAGATCCCTGCCAATCGAGCAAAATGTCAGAAAGACAAATGGCTGACATTAACCGGTGCCACGGGCAATAACCTTAAAGACGTAACACTGAATATTCCCGTCGGCTTGATGACCTGTGTTACCGGGGTATCGGGCTCAGGTAAATCCACCTTAGTAAACGATACATTTTATCGCATTGCCCACCGAGAATTGAATAAAGCCACCACCTCAGAGCCTGCGCCTTACCGAGACATGCAAGGTCTGGAACAGTTAGATAAGGTGGTGGATATTGACCAAAGCCCCATTGGACGTACTCCACGGTCTAATCCGGCCACCTATGCAGGCATCTTCACGCCCATTCGTGAATTATTCGCTGGCACACAGGAAGCCCGTTCTCGGGGTTATAAACCTGGTCGATTCAGTTTTAATGTGAAAGGCGGCCGCTGCGAAGCCTGTCAGGGTGACGGTGTTATTAAAGTTGAAATGCACTTTCTGCCAGACGTTTACGTACCTTGCGATGTGTGTAAAGGGAAGCGCTATAACCGCGAAACCCTGGAGATCCAGTACAAAGGCAAGAGTATTCACGAAGTGCTGGATATGACGGTGGAAGATGCCCGTCAGTTTTTTGATGCCATTCCCTCCATTGCCCGCAAATTGCAAACCTTAATGGACGTGGGTTTAGCCTATATCCGTCTAGGGCAAGCCGCCACCACCTTGTCCGGTGGTGAAGCCCAGCGGGTTAAACTGGCGAAAGAACTCAGTAAACGGGATACCGGTCAAACCCTGTATATTCTTGATGAACCCACCACAGGATTACATTTTCACGATATCAAACAGTTACTGGCGGTTCTGCACCGCCTAAGAGATCATGGCAACACTGTGGTAGTGATAGAACACAACCTTGATGTCATAAAAACCGCAGACTGGATTGTGGATCTTGGCCCAGAAGGTGGCGCTGGGGGCGGTGAAATCATTGCCGAAGGCACGCCGGAAGAAGTCGCGGAAGTGGCCGTCTCCCATACCGGCCGATTTCTTAAACCCATGCTGTAAGCTTCGACCAGCACAATAAAGGGATCGCTGAATAGCCTCTTTTTTGTTGCTGGTTGTGAAATAATACGCTGACTAATTACAACAAGAAGATACTGCGATGTTTCTCACCAATAAACTCAACTTGTGCTTATTATTTGCACTTACGTTTTTATCGTTAGCGGCTTTTGCAAAAAACCCCACGGAAGTATTTTGGGAAGATCTCGTCCCCGAGGGCTTTAACGAACTCGCGCCACCGCCGCTTAGCAGCCATGAAAATACGATGGCACAGTTGCAACCCGATGCGCCGGTGGTAGAGGCCTACAACGGTAAATACGTGAAAATCCCCGGCTTTGTGGTGCCATTAGAAGGGACTGATGAACTGACCACGGAATTTTTGCTGGTGCCCTATTTTGGCGCCTGTATTCACGTGCCGCCCCCCGCGTCGAATCAGATTGTCCATGTCACCTTTGAAAACGGTGTCGCCATAGAAGATTTATATGATGCCGTGTGGGTAACAGGCACCTTATCCACCGAAGGCTGGCAAGGTGATATTGCCTCAGTAGGTTATCGCTTAAAAGGGGAAGCCGTCGAGGCGTATTAGATCTGGGGCAATATCGCCTAGACGATTCCCTTATAAACGTTATTGGGTATAAATTTTTTCTGCGCGATTAAACAGCATCCATGACGTTAGTATGTATTTGTCATTACTCACCGGCACATTGCCACGATGGGTGTGGGTAAATCCGGCAGGGGCGATAACCATTCGACCAGCTTTAGGCTGAATGCACTTTTGCTGATAATAAAACTCGGTTTCTCCCCCTTCCTCTACATCATTTAAATAGAACATAAACAACAATACCCGATGCAAGGCCTCATTGTGAGGCGGTTGCGGGTAGATTTCAGAATGCCAATAAGGGTAGCCCCCTTTGGTCGCGGTATAACGCTGGGTATTAATATCACCAATACGAAATAAATAGTTCACCAAGTTCGCCAAATTGGGTTTACCCACCGCATGAAAGTTATCTTCAGTCAGTTTTACCGGTTGCCCGGTAGCCGGATGTTTTACTGTTAACCCAATAGGACCAATAAGAGCAAAAAAGTGCTGTTCTATATAGCGCAATAATTCGTTGCCGGTGGCGGTCATTACGGCCTTAAGAAAGGGCTTAAACACCTCATCGCGGGTAAAAGACACATCCATGCTGCGCTTTTTATCAGGATCAACGCCACCGCCAGTTTTTCCGGCCGAGAGATTTTGGCTTTGTTCAAAGGCGTCGATGATTTGCTGACATAGCTTGGCTGACAACACATCATCAACAACCGTGATAAAATCGGGGGGCGTTGATGGCAATGACAATTTACACCTCTCTAATATACGGCTTCACTTTTTCCCTAATGGTATCGGGGATAGTCTCTGCCTTTTGCTTAGCATAGTTAAAATACACCATAGTGGTATTTCCCGTGGCGCAATGTGTGTCGTTTTGCCAAATTTCCTGATAGACATCGAAGGAACTTCGCCCTAACCGCCCAACCCAGGTTTTAATGGTGACCGAACTGCCGTAATAAATTTGCGCAAGAAAATCCACCTTATAACTGGCCAAAATAAGCGGCCATTCTGACAATGACAGTTCAGGGGAAAAGATACGAAAAAGCGGATCTCTGGCGGCTTCCAACCAGCCTACGTGCACTGTATTCCCCACATGCCCTAACCCGTCTGTTTCATAAAATCTCACATCAAACTCGGTTTCCATAGGCGTGACCTTCTCCATCAAGCCCCCCTTATTTCATTTTTTGAATTTACACAATGGGTTAAAACATAACATAGGTTGCATTGATTTTGAGGATCTCTTTAATACGCCATTGATTGTCAGCATATTTTACAAGGAGTACGATGATGAAAGCGCGCTTACCATTACGTTTGATAACCTTCCTTTTGAAGCCAGTAGGTAAGTGTGCCAGAACCTTCTGCCCTGGCTATTTTAGCATTAGGCGCATGTGGTTTAGCCACCCGTAAACGCTGCCAAAAATAAGCTAAATGCTTAATGTGAATGCCGGTGGTCTCGGCAGGCTTCACCGGGCACTTCAAATTCAATGGTTGTATGGGCTAATGCGAATGTGGCTAGTTTATCGTTGATACATTGCTTCAGTTGACGGGTTTCACCGGCATCTAATTCGCCATCCAATTCAATATGTGCAGTAAGCACATGTTGTTCCCCATCTAAAGACCAAAAGTGTACGTGATGTAAGTTATTTACATGATCAAGTGCCAACAGTGTTTCTCTGATCGCTTGTTGCTGTTTAAGATCAGGCGTGCCTTGCAAAAAGATCCGAAAGGTTTGAAAAATATAACGGCAAACATTGAACAAAATAAACAGGGTAAAAAGCACTGACAATAAAGGGTCTAACACCGGCCAGTGCACAAACTGCAAGACAATCCCCACAATTAGCACCGCCACCCAGCCAAGAACATCTTCCAGTAGATGCCAGTTAAGGACTTTCTCATTAAGCGAATGACCACCGGAGAGCTTATAGGCTGCCGTACCGTTCACCACAATACCGAGTATGGCTAATCCAATCATACCTTCTGTAATCGGCATTTGCGGCGCCCACAGCCGCGGAATGGCTTCGGTTAACACCCAGGTCGAGCCAACGATGAGTACCAGTCCATTGACCATGGCACCCAGCAAACTTAAGCGTTTATATCCGTAGGTATAGCGTTCATCTGCCTGTTTGTTACCCACTTTACTTAAAAACCAGGCCAGCCCAATGGACAGGGAATCCCCTAGATCGTGGACGGCATCCGCCATAATGGCCACCGAATTAAACAGCCAGCCACCGATAAATTCAATGATGGTAAAAATGAAATTCAGCCAGAAGGCCCAGCCGATTCGTGATGTATCACCGCTATCATGATGATGACCGTGGTGATGATGATGGTTGTGAGAATGCAACAGTGATCCCTAGCGATGGGTTTATATTTTCGATTATAAAGAGCGTATCCATGGAATGACAAGTTGGGAATAGTACGTTGTGTGTGACTCAGATAGGAATAACCCTGTCTCCCTTCACTGCACGAATACGTCGGTGGTGGATAAAAAAAAATCCCCGTCCTCCTATTTAAAAACAGAAGGCGGGGACGATACGGAGAATGTCAGGTCTTATCCTAGCCCTATGACAAGACTTGCGCTGGAAAAGGATAGGTAAGAAAAATCAGCAGTATGATCACCCCTACAATTGCCAAGGTTTCCGTATTAACTTTGTCGTGGGCCTTACAACACGGACATTGTGAATTACTTTCTTTTACCATGACATTCTCCGTATACACTTTATTCAGGTTTTCTCACCATGGGGTATTCAATACCCAACTGTTCTAAATACGTATCGTATTTTTCCGGGTTATAATAGTACTTTCTCATTTTTTCACGATATTGCGCCATAATATCTTCGTTTAGATAAATCTGCGGCTCATCACCTTCGCGCAGCAAAGACGTATATTGAATGTCTTTAGTTTGGACCTCTTTAAAGTAACGATTCATTTCTGGCAGTAAGTCAGGATTGGTAAATAAATCCACCAGATTCATTGCATGGGCTTTTGCACCGGCAATGATTCCCTTGTGAGCAATAGGCGTAGCCATAGACACCGCATTGGCCCAGTTATGCCCTGGCAAATTAGGGATATTGGCCGGATATAACATAAAGATAGTCGGTACGTTCCAGGCAATATCGCCCACATCATCAGAGCCGCCACCAGTAAGCTTATCTTGTGGTGGGGGTTCCCGCATTGGCATGACGTCTTTCGGCAGGCCGATGGGTTCTGCGCCGATTTCCGTTTGTAGGGCTTTCGCCAGAGTCAAATCATCTTCTGACCACTCTGGCATGCCGACTTTCTTAATATTTTCGTATGCCGCTAGCGCCAAGGGTTTATTAAAATGACCCGGCCAGGCCGTCCCCATAACCACAGAATCCCAGGTAGTGTTGCTCATTATAGCGGCGCCTTCGGCCATTTTATCGCCGATTTCCCACAGCGCTTTGATATGGGGGTAGTCAGTTTCCCTAAAGAAATACCATGCGCTCGCCCGTTGGGGCACTACGTTAGGTTGGTCTCCGCCATCAACGATCACTGAATGGGTGCGCTGGGCAAGTCGCAAATGTTCCCGGCGATAGTTCATGCCCACAGACATGAGTTCCACCGCATCTAACGCACTGCGGCCGCGCCACGGGGAACCGGCACTATGGGCGGATTCACCATAAAAATTGTATTTTACAGACACCATTCCGGAAAACCCCGGATTGCCATAAAAGGTACCAAAGCTGCTGCCTACGTGGGAATAAAGCACGGCATCCACATTATCGAAATAACCTTCACGAACATAATACGCCTTGGTTGCTAATTGCTCTTCTGCTACCCCTGGCCACAACACCAGTGTGCCTTCAATATCGTTCGCTATCATGTAATCTTTCATAGCCAGTGCAGCGATAATATTCACCACCTGCCCAGAGTTATGGCCTTCGCCATGGCCCGGTGCACCTTCAACAATGGGATCATGGTAGGCAACACCGGGTTTCTGGGAAGCCTTGGGAATACCATCAAGATCGGTGCCTAGGGCAATAACCGGTTTACCGGATCCCCAGGTGGCATACCAGGCGGTAGGAATGCCAGCCATGCCTCGTTCCACCTTAAAACCATGCTGCTCTAAAAAATCGGTTAAGTAGGCAGAGGTTTCTATTTCCTGAAAGCCCAACTCGCCAAAGGAGAAAATCATGTCATTCATGACTTGGGCCAACTTGTTTTGTTTATCAATGGCCGATATCAAGGCTTCTTTGGCGGATTCACGTTCATCTTCGGTAAGAGTGGTTGCCTGCGCTGTGGAAAACAAATGGCACAGCACAACAAGGGTACTAAACACTTTTAATATTTTAGGTTGCATATAAACTCCTGTCGCTAATGGGTGAGGACGCCCTCACCCGCTCCGTTTACTCTTTAATCGTTGGATAGGTAATGCCAAGTTGTTCCATATAGGTGTCGTACTTGTCTGGATCGTAATAAAACTGTGACATGTCACCTTTAAATTCACGCATGATGTCTTTATTCAAATGGGTTGCGGGTTTATCTTGCTCGCGCAGTAAGGGCGTATAGGTTTCGTTTTTGGTTTGCACATTTTCGTAGTAATCCCACGCGCTCTCTAACAACGCCTTGTCGGTGATTAAATCGAACAGGTTAAGGGCTTGAGCTTTGGCGCCAGCAAGCACCCCTTTATGTGCAATAGGCGTTGCCATGGCCACTGCGTTTGACCAGTTGTGCCCCGGTAAATTGGGGATATTCGCCGGATAACGCAGGGTAATGGTGGGAACCTGCCAGGAGATATCGCCAATATCATCTGAACCGCCGCCCATATTGGTTTTTGGATCGGGTGGATCGCTCAGTTCATCAATTTCGGTTTTTAAACCTTCAGGCTCAACGCCAATTTCCTTCTGTAAGGCTTTGGCTAATGCGATGTCGTCCTCGCTCCACTGGGGCATTCCCACCAGCTTAATATTGTCGTAGGCATCTTCAGCCATGGGTTTATTCATATGCTGAGGCCAGGCGGAACCTAGCACCACCGAATCCCATGTGGTATTACTCATCATGGCTGCACCTTCGGCCATTTTGTCGCCGATTTCCCATAAGGCTTTAATATGGGGGTAGTCGGTCTCGCGCAGGAAATACCATCGGCTGGCCAAAGGCGGCACCACGTTAGGTTGGTCTCCCCCATCCACCACGATTGAATGAATGCGCTGGGATAATCGAAGGTGTTCACGGCGATAGCTCATTCCCACTTCCATGAGTTCAACGGCATCGAGGGCACTTCGTCCCCGCCATGGCGACCCTGCACTGTGCGCCGATTCGCCGTAAAAGTTATACTGGACGGAAATCAATCCATTACCACGCCCAGCGCCCCAACGGGTACTAAAGCCATTGCCTACATGGGAAAAGAGCACCGCATCCACGTCGTCAAAATAGCCATCTCGCACATAGTAAGCCTTAGTGCCAAGTTGCTCTTCAGCAACCCCCGGCCACACTTTGATTGTGCCTGAGAGGCCATTTTTTTCCATGTATTCCTTTACCGCCAAAATAGCCACAATATTGACGACCTGACCGGAGTTATGTCCCTCACCGTGCCCCGGTGCACCATCAATAATCGGCTCATGGTAGGCCACGCCGGGTTTCTGAGAGGCCTTTGGAATACCATCGATATCCGAACCCAGCGCAATAACCGGCTCGCCTTCGCCCCATGTGGCCATCCATGCAGTGGGAATACCGGAAATTCCTTCCTCTACCGTAAAGCCATTTTCCTTTAGAATATCCGTAAGATATTTAGATGTTTGATATTCCTGAAATCCCAGCTCACCAAAACTAAAAATCATATCGTTCATGACCTGAACTTGTTTGGCTCGCGCATCCACGGCATCAATCAATGCTTTTTTCGCGTCCATTCTTTCACTTTGGGACATGCTGGCCGAGGCCAGAACAGGCAATGCGGTTCCGGCTAACGCCAAGGCAATCAATGCCGAACCCGCTTTACGGGTAAAATAATGTGATATTGCTGACATGGTTGACTCCTTTACATTTCCAGACGGAAACCGATTTTGAATTGACGGCCTAGCACGTCGTATAAGCTACGGTTTGTTGCCAGATAACCCGCTCGGTTTTCTGAGCCTTGGTATGCAGGATAAGTCACCTCCGCCGGATCAGAATTCATCAGGTTTCGTATTTGCATATAAAGCTCTAAAGTACTGGCATCGCTAAAGGGGATGGTTTTCGATGCGTAGGCATCCAAATAGACTTTGGCCGCAACGTGGTTGTCGTTGATGGTGTAATTGGGGGCAATGCTTTCCGGACAGTTGGATGAACATTCAATATACGCATTACTCAAAGTACCCTCGCTAATACCTCGGGCGGTTAAATCAAAACGCATATCATCAAGATCATAGGTAATTGACGCGCGATACTTCCAATCAGGCGTGCTGTTGGCCACAGAGCCTGCTTCATCAATGGCGGTAACACCATTATCCGTAATGGCTTCTAAATAATTGGTTGCCAAAAAGCGCAGCTTAAAGGCCCCCGGCGCACCGTCAACGATATCTGCCGTATCAAAGCGGTAGGTTAAATCGTAATCCATTCCTTTGGCTGTCATTGAATTGAGGTTTTCATACAACAAGTTGATGGTTTGCAGTGTGCCGGTTTCATCATAAATCATGTTGTCACAGTAGCGTTCAACGCCGTACTCCACACAATACTCTGCGGTTGAATCCGCCGTCACGTAACTGATAACGCCATCAATTTCCACATCGTAATAATCGATAGTCGCGGAGAAGCCTTCTAGGAATGATGGACGCAATACCACCCCAAGTCCCCATGAATCGGCTTCTTCCGGACTCACATCAGGGTTACCTTGAAGGTTTTGCACCATAGGCACAGACTCGCCATCAATGGTCACTGAATTTGAACGGGCGGTACCTGCGGCATACAGTTCAGAGAGGTTTGGCGCTCTGATATCCTTCGAACGGGTTATACGGAAGGTGGCGTCATCTATGGGCGACCAGGTAAAGCCGGTCTTCCACGTAGTTACTCCACCAGAGGTACTGTAATCGGTGTAGCGCACCGCGCCATTGAAATCCAGATCATCCATAACCGGAACCAAGGCTTCCACATACGCTTCTTTTACATTGTAAGAGCCCGTGGTGACCTTGTAGTTACCGTATTTCCAGCCCGATGTATATTCGTCATCAACAGAGCCATCCATTTCTTCACTACGGTATTCAGCACCAAAGGCAAGGGAGATAGGTCCCGCCCAACCATCAAGATCACTGGTACTAAAGTTAACTGCCGCCACTTGCTGGGTAAAATCTTGCTTACGACGAGGTTGACCTAATACATAATCCAAAGCTTCGTCGCTGGCAACGCCTACCCCTAAGCGGTTTAACGGCACACAACCATTGGTGGGATCGGAAAGTGTAGAACGACACACAATTTCACCAGTATCGGGATCAACCACGGCATCAGTGGCTAAATCCAATCTTTCGGTATTGTAGGTTGGTGTCATGTGCTCGTCAGTATTGGTCTTACCATACTGATAATACGCATCCCAAGTGAAGAATTTATCTGACATCATAAATTCCCCTTTTGCGCCGGTAACAATCCGGGTGGTATCCCGTTTGTTATTACTTCCCGAGGCAGGCATGTCCACGTTACTGGTGTTCATGGTAAAGCTCTCTAACCCCAAATCGGCCATTTGTTCTGCTACCGATTCTGGTAAATACGCATTGTCTGCGTATATGGTGACACCCGATGAAGTGGGATTGATGTAATAACTCAAGCCTTCATATTCGGCGTAGGACCCTTGTAAAAAGACTTCTGTATCACCAAACATCCAACTTAAGCGGCCAAACAGGTTATTTCGGTCAATTTCCGCTGCCAATGAATTGGTACCAATCATTCCCGAAGTGGTGTACTGCCAGTCACCACCGATCATCCACTGACCGGAAACTTCACCATAAGCCAGTTGACCGGGCACACCGTCAACACCAAAGTAGGTGCCCTGCAAAGGACCTGATGAAATCAGACCGCCTGGCGTGTAGCTTGAAATACCGATCCCATTCCCGACATAGTAAAATGGAGAACCTTCTGAGGTATCCGGGTTTATCATGGCAACACTGCCATCTTCCGCGTAATCTCGGGTGGTATTATGAATGCCGTTGGCATGAAAGGTTTCACCACTCAACAGCAAATGCCCATCACCGTTACCTAATTCCGTTCCATAGGTAAGCACAATTTTATTGTTTTCCCGGTCACCATAGGTGGTTTCACCGTACTCCACTTCGGTTTTAAAGCCGGTGTATTCTTTATCAAGAATAAAGTTGACCACCCCACTTATGGCATCTGAGCCATAAACAGAAGACGCACCGCCTGTGACAATATCAACACGCTTAATAAGGGATTGGGGAAACGTATTTGTATCTACCTCGCCGGTAGAAGCAGAAACAACGGAACGCTGACCATCGAACAGAACCAGTGTACGGCCTGTCCCTAAACCGCGAAGGTTAAGCGCCGCAATACCCGAAGCACCATTACTTAATGAACCGGAACTGGTGGACGCCGTACTACTGCCGGTCACCGATGGCATGGTATTGACAAAGTCAGCCACACTGTTGGGCGCAAAGGTATTTATGTCTTCCTCTGACATGGACGCCACCGGCGTAGGCGTATCATAGCCATCGCGAGATACACGGGAGCCCGTTACCTGAATAGATTCCACTTTTTGTTCGTCAACAGTGGTTGAAGTCGTTGCCTGCTCTTGCGCAATGGCAGGTAGGGAAAGTGCACTAGCTATTGCTGCCGCCAGTGTTAGCTTTTGGGTCTTAATAGATACCTTTGCCTTCATAGTGGTTTTCCTGTGTGAGACTGTGCTTGCTTGAACTGTTGATTTTTATTTAGCGCCCGGTTTTACCGGCGCATGCCTGTTCTGGTGCTTTAATCACTTCTTAAAAAGTGATGAATGACGCAACAGTCAATTGCACAAGGCATACCCAAAACCTTGTTTTAAATAATTTTTATCGAAATTAATTTATTCAGAAGGAATTAAATCGGCGTTCAGGAAGGATTAAATATAAAAATTTCAGCCGCTTAGAAGATATAAATAATTTTATTAACAAACCGTAAACACATAAACAATATTTATAATAAACTCACCACAACAATTAAATTTGTTTATGTCGTAAAATCTGCATAATTATTTTTAATAAGTAAATAAGCTTACTTTATGTTTAATAGAAATTTGCACACATTTAATGCAGGAAGATAAAGTTGACGGAATACTTTCTCAAAGATGTTATATCATAACAATAGCAAATCAACAAAAGATTCATCCTAAAAACGCCCCTTTATTACGGAGAATAATTCCTCCAATGATAGAAATATCGCGGCATTGAGGAATATGAAACAAGATGACTATTAAGCAAGAATGACAACACTGTGAATATAAATAACTGAGACAGGCTTTGTGTAAACAAAAGGAAAAGATGGTGCAATAGGGAATAAATATTCCATTCTTACTGCACCATTATGGTAAAAAATAGACAATTTTTATCTTGAGATATTTTTGCTTATAGCTACATTTCGATAATTAACGGGGCTTTTTCTGCCACCATGGTGGGTAAAACATGTGTAGCAATAATCACTAACGTGGTTTTAGACTGGGTAACAAGCGATTCTGCCACCCCTTCCACATTGGCCGTATCTAGCCCTTCAAAAGGTTCGTCAATCAACCATACAGCAGGCTTTGCCAACCAGGCTCTGGCCAAAGAGAGTCGTCGGCCTTCGCCTCCAGATAAACGTCGACCGCCTTTCCCCAACCACATTTCAAGATCGCTTAAATGAGCAAGACCAAATTCGTTCAGTGCTTGATGGGCGTCATCGTCAGCCAATTTCAGGTTATTTGGGGCTAAATTCATCTTTAGCGTGGCTTCCAGAACAAACGGGGATTGTTCCACATACACCCAGTTTTCACGTCGTCCTGCTTCTACCTGCTTACCATCAAAGTACAAGCTTCCCTGCGCCTGAGTCATGCCGGCTAGTGCCAGTAGCAACGACGACTTTCCGCATCCTGATGGGCCAGATAAAATCACCAACCCCTTGGCAGGAAGCCTGACATTTACGCCTTGTGATAAATAGGCAGATTGAAAATCTTTAAGTACTATGTGCTCCTGTGCCTCACCGCTGACCGCTTCAGGCAATGGCTCGCCTTCATTTTGATTGACAGATTCATACGCCTGACGATAGCGTCCATAATGCGCTGCCGTGGTCAACGGACGGCCAAGCCAATCGGTTATGCTTAACAACAACATAGGTACAATAAGGGAAGTGGGATCATTAAAGCCTTGGTTTTTATTTAGCCAAAACAGGGTCAACAACCCCACAATGGCCAGTCCTTGCAAACACCACAAGGCCCACTGCCCTGCTGACTCTATACGCTGATGATCCCGCCAGACACTGCGTAAATCCGGGGCCGAGGGGAACCTGCCGTTATGCTCTTTTAATTGCATATGCCACAAGCTACTGCTATTTAAAAAATGCTCAGAACAAAAACGAAACGCGGTTTCCTCTTGCACTTGCTTCTTAGCAGTACGTAGGCCATAAACCACCAGCCAAACCGTCAGCAACAACCAACTGAATGCCATGATCCCCATTGTCTTCGTACCAGGCAAGGCTAAGCTGCTGACAATGCCCACGGACAACAAAATTAGCACCACAGCACTGGCCTGATGCGCTACCCAGCCAACCCAAAGGGAGGACAAGGTTTCCGTTTGCGTGGCTAGGCGTTCGACGTCGCCGGCTCGGGTAGGCAGGTATTTATCTTTAAGACGGGAAAACAGCTGACTTCTCAGCCAGGTGGTGCGCCCCAACAAATCGTGATGCGCCAGCCACATATGGCCATATCCTGCGCCTATCCGCGTCAGCGCTAACCCCCTGATGATCACGGCGGGTAGCATGTAATTAAAATTAGCCGGCATAAGCGCACAGGCGGCAATAAACCAACTGGAAAAAATAAGAATTAGTAGTCCGGCACTGGTATGAATGATTGCCAATAACAAACTGATAAACGGAATACGCCCTAGCATACTATATCTCCGTCTTTAACAACCCAATGCTGGGTAAACCATTCTGCCGGCAACGGCTTATGGGATGCCCAAATTACCGTTGCATCCTTACAGGCCAGACGAATTAACCGTGAGATATCGTCGTGTTGCTGTGCCGGCAAATGGGCGGTAGGCTCATCAAGCAACCAGACTTGTGGCTGACGGAGTAACACCCGGGCAATGGCAAGACGCTGGCCCTGTCCACCGGAAAGTGGCGGATGTTCGCCCATAGGTGTATTTATACCCGCGGGCAAAGCTTGCACCCAATCACTCAACGCCACGGCGTCAAGTACATTATCCAGCTCTTCGGCAGAGTAATACCCACCTAAAGTGAGATTCTCTTTAACACTACCTGGCAACACCACCGGGGTTTGGGTTAACAAGGCATAGTCCCCTAATGGCGCTTCAAGGCCAGTTCTTTGGCCACAAAGATATTCCATCAACACGGTTTTGCCCGCGCCTGAGGCACCACTTAACAACACCTTATCCCCTTGATTTAACCTAAGGCCTGAGGTGCTAAGTTCTGGAGCCGTGGTAAGGACGCCGGATAGGGTCAACGACGTTAATGGTTTGCCTTTAGCCCCTGACGTTGCAGCATCTTCACTAAGTAAATCCTGCAACGCTTCACGGGCAGCTTCGGCCTGGGCTTTTTGATGATAAAACTGACCAAGTTTTTTCATTTCAGCCAACAGCAAAGGCGCGGTAAGCAATAGCCAAAGCCCTTGTTGTAAGTTAATGGCTTCCCCAAGATCAAACTCACCCAATAAAGTAAAACCGATATAAACCGCAATTAAGGCCACCGCCAACGTAGAAAAGAAATCCAGTATGGTGGTGGACAAAAACGCAATGGAGACCACCTTCATGGTGCGATCCCGAAGACGATGCCCCGCTTTATCCAAAAGCTGTTGCTGGGTATCATGGGCGCGAAACACCGTAAGCAGGGGAAGTGCGGAGACTCGGTCTACAAACAACCGTCCCAGCCTTTCCAACGCAATGAAGTGTTTCCTGTGCAGCGATGCTGCTCCCTTCCCCACAATCACCATAAACAAGGGCACGATGGGCAAGGTGATCAGTAAACTGGCGCCCACCACCAAATTCACCGTAAAAATAGCCACCAGAGCAATAAGCGGAACCACCACAGCAACCTGTTGCTGTACCCGATAGTCAAAATGCCAGTTTACGATTGCGGGCAAATGCATTTGCCAAAGTGTTTGCCAATAAAAGGTCGATTGCTGCCTGAGCAATGCATGTTGCTGATGAAAAAAAGTATCCATCAACCGCTGCTGTAGCGCTCCAGAAAGCTGTAAACGTTTGCGATGATTTAAGAAAATAGAAAAGCCGGTGGTGAGCCACACCAATACCAGACCAATGGCGGTAAGCCACAACATGGAAGGCGTGGCACTTTGCCCGCTAATTGTCCATTCACTGACAATACCGGCAAACCCCCAGTACGCGGCAATTAATGCCACGTCTCTTAAAACCTGTAGAAATGTTAGCGCCACCAAGACCCGCCCAGAGGCGGCATCGTTGGTGGCGACTGACTGCTGAAACCAGCTTGATAAAGTTTGGGAAGGACTCAAGTTATCCCTTATTCTTCGTTATCAGGGCGGTCCAAGTTCTCAGTGGATTCTAACCACATGGCGTTAATGATGCCAAATGAACAAGCGAGTAAAACGCCGAGTATCCAAGTGAAATACCACATATAACCTCCTAATAGATAGCGTGAGATTTATTTAAATCGGATTGTTTCACCCGTCCACGCATGACATAGAAGCCGTACGCGGTATAAGCAAGCACAATAGGCACAAAGATACAGGCAACCACGAACATTACTCGCAGGGTAAATTCACTTGATGTGGCATCCCACATTGTCAAGCTGTGGCTTGGCACTGTGCTGCTTGGCATCAAAAACGGGAACATTGAAAAGCCCGCCGTTAAAATTACACCGGCTATCATGGCAGAACTGGAGACAAATGCCCATCCGGCACGGCCAATTTTAGAAAAGTAGCTACAAGCTAGGCCAGCACCAATACCCAATAACGGCGCAATCATCATCCAAGGATACAAGCTATAGTTGTTCAACCAGGCTCCTGTTTGTGTGACCACCGTTTTCACCGTGGGGTTTGACACAGCAGATGGCGCCACAGTAGATGAAAGGATGTAACCGTCAATACCAAAGGCAACCCAAATACCGGCGAGTACAAACAGTACCACTGTTGTCAGCGATAAGATGACTGAGGTTTTCCGTGCCCGTAATTCAATAAAGCCATCGGTTTTCATTTGCAGGTAGGCGGCACCATGATTAAGCAACAGTGCCACAGACACTAAACCGGCAAGGATACCAAATGGATTTAGCAAGCCAAAGAACGAACCGGTATAGGTTGATCTCAGTACACCGTCAAAGGAATAAGGCACACCTTGTAACAGGTTACCAAAGGCCACACCAAAGATAAGAATAGGCACAAAACCACCGGCAAATAACGCCCAATCCCAGTTTTTACGCCATCTTTCACTAGGCAACTTACTGCGATAGTCAAAACCTAATGGACGCATCCATAAGGCGGCAAGGGTTAAAAACAAGGCAATATAAAAGCCCGAAAAAGCGGTGGCATAAATCATTGGCCAAGCGGCAAATATGGCTCCACCGGCGGTAATAAACCATACTTGGTTACCGTCCCAGTGTGGCCCAATGGTGTTGATCATCACGCGGCGCTCTTTATCAGTGCGACCAATGATGGTCAGTAAGGCACCAACCCCTAAGTCAAAACCATCTGTTATGGCAAAACCGATTAGCAGGACACCCACAAGCACCCACCAAATGACGCGCAGAACTTCATAATCGATCATGATTTTGCTCCTTGTGTTGATAAGCCAATGACACTGTCGTCGCTGTCGTGATCTTCAGGAGGAACGGGGCCTTTTTTGGCAAATTTCTTCATCAGATAGAAAGCAATTATAAACATCACGGTGTAAAACAAGGTGTAACCCGCAATAGTAAATACCACATCGGACACCGACAGGTTAGACACTGACACATGTACCGGTAATATTTCGGCAATGGACCATGGCTGACGGCCATACTCGGCAACAAACCAGCCTGCTTCACACGCAATCCAAGGCAATGGCATGGCGAACAGCGCGGTCTTCAACAACCAACGAGGCTGAGTAATTTTGTGCTTGGTGCTATACCAAAAAGAGGCAGCAAACACGGCAAGCATAATGAAGCCAGCCAGCACCATAATGCGGAAGGAATAAAACAGCGGCGCCACTGGAGGAATACTGTAGTCCACGGCCCGTTCTAGTGCTTCTTCAGAAGGCGCCGTCACATCCTCAGTAAAAGGCTGCAATAACATGGCATAGCCAAGGTTATCTTTATTGGCCTCAAAGAGTTCTTTTTGCGCTTCGGTTGCTGTGCCATTGCGCACCGCATCCATATTTTTGTACGCTTGAATACCCGATAGAATACGTACGCGGTGTTGCTCTTTTAGGTCTTTAATACCCGTGACTTCTTCGTCGATACTGCGGGTGGCAATCAAGCCCATTACCCAGGGTATTTGCAAGGCGTACTCCATTTTTTCTTCTTCATCATTGGGTATCCCAAAGATGGTGAAGGGCGCAGGCGCAGGATGAGTTTCATATTCGGCCTCAATGGCGGCCAATTTCACTTTTTGCACGTCACCAATTTCATAACCACTTTCATCACCTAAAATGATCACTGACAATATCGACGCCAAACCAAAACTAGCGGCAATGGCGAATGAGCGACGGGCAAATGCCACATGGCGATGTTTAAGCAAGTAGTAACTGGAAATAGCAAGTACAAACATGGCACCCGTGGTATAGCCAGCTGACACTGTATGCACAAACTTCACTTGGGCTACAGGGTTAAACACCACGTCTGCGAAACTGGTCATTTCCATGCGCATGGATTCCACATTGAAATCTGCCCCCACCGGATATTGCATCCAACCATTGGCAATTAAGATCCACAATGCAGAGAAGTTAGAACCAATCGCCACCAGCCAGGTTGCCATTAAGTGTTTCACTTTTGACATACGATCCCAGCCAAAGAAGAACAAACCCACAAAGGTTGATTCAAGGAAGAAGGCCATTAACCCTTCAATGGCCAGCGGCGCACCAAATATGTCGCCCACATAATGGGAATAGTAGGACCAGTTCATGCCAAACTGGAACTCCATAGTAAGGCCGGTAGCCACGCCAATGGCAAAATTTATCCCAAACAACTTACCCCAAAACTTTGTCATCTCTTTGTAGATTTCTTTGCCGGTCATCACATAAACAGATTCCATGATGGCCAGCATAAAACTAAGCCCAAGGGTAAGTGGCACGAAGATAAAGTGATACAACGCAACTAGTGCAAATTGCAGGCGCGATAACTCGACTAATGTATCGCTCATAGGAACATCTCCAGTGTAATTAACGAATAGGTAGAGAGTGCATCAAACGTAGAGCACGCTTATTGATGAAGCTGTCGTAAATTCATACCTGTACAGTTAATTATACTTAACGAAACAGGTACTTAAACGCTTCTCGCATCTCGTGGCCCAACATTACACCTATTACCGAAAAGGCCATTTGATCCAACGCAAAGAAACCCGCGAAGATAAGCGGGTTTAGGGAAACAAAACACTGAATTATTGAATAAAAACGATTACGTTTAGTTATCAGGCGGCTCTACATTACTGGTGGCGGCAAAGCGGTTTAAAAAATAATCAAGGACCCATGCAACGCTCAGCAATATACCTAATGCCAAGGTCACGGAGGTAAAGCGGTACATACTGCTGTACAAAATATCATTATTGGGTTGCAAATACTGGCCAAACAAAATGCCAATGGTGGTTAAAGCGCCAAACCCCAAACCACTGCCCGCCCTTTCCACTAAATGCAAACGCGCAGTTATCATGACAGTGATAAACATGGCCAACAACACCAATGGCAAATAACGGATCAGGTCGTACATCAACACTTGCATGACCAGACCGATTACGCATCCGAAACAGATGCCTTTTGCACGCTTAAGTGAACTCGTTAACGATCCTTTGAGGGTCATAGGAAATAACACCAACACCGATGAAACTTGTGCTGACAAGGAATCTTGCAAGTCCAATACTTGGAACACCATGAAGGATGAGGTGGCTAATACCGCGCCCATTAACATTCTGTGATTGATTTGCGCCTGGCTAAGTAACGGTTTAGGCGGTAGTTGCGGTTGATCGTGCTCCGGGATTAACCAATACAACACAGCAGCCGAACTAATGGCAATAACGGTAGCCAGAAACACGGCCATTATCATGTTATTTGTTGATTTATCCTGATAACTGGAATAATGCAGCAGTACTGACAAGGTCACAACGCCCACCGCCCACATGAAAAAGTGTTTACCTTTCGCCATATAGTGAAAATGCACACACAATATAAAAAACACCCCGAATGTCATCAGCACCGGATAAGGCAGAAAAAAACGATGTAACAGGTAGATTTCAATGACATTCAAAAAAATACTGCCTAAAAATTCACAAGCAATTAAACGGTCAAATACAGGCAGCATACCAAGCAACAACATGGGATAAACCACAAAAAATACCCCATAGGGCCAGTTCATGTATTTGCAGATAGCAAAACCCGTACAGCTGCCCAGCGCAATGCGCAATAAACGCCGTTGCTCGTAGGGCGTATAATACTCATCCGCCGGTGTGGCTGAACGCAGGTTGACGACTTGTTGCTTAGTAGACATAGTGCAACAAACTAACCAATTTCATCTGAAGTTTACCCAGCAAATGGAGTAAGCCGGAGTTCTTGTATTCCAACATCACGGTGGCCCTTGCACCAGAAACCAAGCTGTCGGGGACATTGTGATCACGTAAAGCCACATACACACGGACACGTTGTGCATCACGTACCCAACGGTCTGAATCGTCAGGCTCTACCAGCAAACCATTTGCCATCAATTGCCCTGTAGATACCCCCATATCCCTACTGATGATCTCGCCATCAAAGACCATTCCTGGCAAGGCATCAAAGACCACCATGGCATGGCTATTTTCAGATATCTTACTTAAACTTTTTTCACGAAAATCAGCAACAATACGCTCTTCCCCAGATGCCACCAGCGAAAGTAAAGATTGATTCGCATTGGCCTGAATACCGGGGAATAATTGCAAATTGGAAATCACGCCGCTTTTCGGTGCCCGTACCACGGTACGTGCCAAATCCAGTTCGGCTTGTTTTAACGTATTCTTAGCAATACGCCAACGTAGATTGCCTTCGCCCGTTTCACCGAGTTGAATTTTAAGTGCTTGTTTTTGCTGTTGCATAGCATTTAATCGGGCCCGTGAAGATGCCACTTCTGCCTTTTTTTGATCGACTAATTGCACGCTAACCGACGAGCTTTCAGCCAAACGAGACAAGCGCTTTAATTCACGCTGCGCTTCTTCAAGAGTCACTTGCAATTCAATGATGTTCGCGTCGGCCTCGGCTAACTGCGCATTTAAATTATCGTTTGTTTGTTGTGCTTCAAATAGGGCTAATTTGGCTTTCTCTACCGCGATTTTGTAATCACTGTCATCAATGCGAAATAACACCTCGCCTTTTTCAACATACTGATTATTCTTTACCGCAACCTCCACAACTTCACCGGAGACTCTAGGCGCGATTGTCACAACAGGACGCTGAACCATCGAATGCGGCGTCATAGGGATGGTTAAATCTGTGATGAAAATATACCCACAAACTAGGATAAAAAGTAACGCAGCAATTTTCATCCATCGGTTAAACTGAGCGTCCGCGGTCATTGCACCTCCTTACTAAAAAAATTATTTGCGTTATCAATGACCCGACTAAGTAACAAATAGAGTTGTTTACATTCATTCTCATCAAAACCATTGAGCATTTGAAGTCGTGCTGCTTTTGCCCTTTCCTCAACCGCTTCCATAAGTTGTCGCCCTTTCGGGGTAAACCAAAGTGTTTTTATTCGCGCATCTTCAGCACAGGGTTTACGTTCAATAAGGTCTGCTTCTTCTAACAAATTTAAGGTGCGTAACAACGAGGGCTGCTCAACACCGATATCCTCAGCCAGTTCTTTTTGGCTACAACCTTCACCGGTGCGATCCAGATGCAACAAGGCCACCCAACGGGTTTGGGTTAAGTTCAAATCTGACATGAAATGATCCACAGCTTGCCGCCAAGCATAAGCTGCACGACTCAGATGCCAGCCAATATTATTTTCCATTTTATTCACCAATAGTTAGCATGCTAACAATTTAACCATATAGTTAGCATGCTAATCAATGAACTTATACTTAAGAAAGTATTAAACTGTTATAAAATCACCAAAAACGTGAGTGTTATTCCATAGTGAAGGGCTTAGTATTCTGGGTCGGTATCCACAATGCCCTCAGTAACCAATTTGGTCACGTTATCCTTAAAGCGAGATAACAGGGCAGGATTAATAGCGGTGACTCTGGCCGAATACGTTTGGTAGTAATGCTGAATATCCGCCTTAACCTGCGATGTAAACCTATCTTGGTCAAAAGGTTGGCATTGGATATGCTGCTCAAGAAAAGCGGAAAGTGCCCTACTATCGAGTACAGAGAGGACACTGCCGTGTGCAGGTTTATTTGAGGGCGTTTGTAAAAATAAAGAGGGTAATTCGTAGAGTTCAGAAAAGCTCACCACCTCTTTACTGCGCTTTTGTAGCAAAGGAATGAAGATTTTCTGGGCATGTTTGCGCCTTTGTATTATCACGACCTTACCGGGGATCTCTCCGAGTAACTCCAACACGTGCAAGGCAGCGCCTTCGGCAAAAACAAGAATATCAGCGCTTTTATAATAACTTAGCTGTTCCTGTAAGCTTAGCGTTTCTGGCTTCAGAATATAAAAACCCTGCTTTTCAAGGTGGGCTTCAAGTACAGATTCTCCGGCGAACGCCCCTTTTAGTGCAAAATCGGTGCGACTGACGTAGATTTTTTTGGGTTTGTTAAGATCGGGGGTAATCCCCGCAGCCCGCTCTCTGTGCACAAGGAATTGCCTATAGGCATCAGATACCGGCGTTCTAGAGCGAAAAATACTTTGTTGGGGCGATACCCAGATAGTGTCCGCCGTAAAACTCTTCTTAGGTAACAAAATATCTTTTTTAGGTACCCCCAAATAGGCCAGTACCGCATAAAAATGGGCAGGTAATACGGGCGCGAATTTACCTTTATTGAATTTGTATCGCTGAGGAAGAAAAACGACTTTACACCCATTATCTGCCTGGCGGGCCGCTTGTAATCCCCCCAAACGATGCACATTTTCAGCCAGAAAATGACCAAAATTATTGAACAAGGGACCACCATAATAGTAAGTCTCTTTCTTTCTCGTTAACGGGGTTTTATAAGTCGTAAGGTAGGCCACATCGGTTGCTGAAAAAGGGCTATCATCCTTCACATAGGACGGATGGCAACGGTACTGCTGGGCGAAATCAGGAATATTATCCCCCCGTAATCCACCTTTAACCCTATTGGGGCTAGAATCTTTGTCCTGAGTAATAATATCCACATTGCCACAGCGTATAGCGCCAAAGGGAGCGGTTGTGTTGGCCACCGGTTGCTGACGATTGTTGATACGCTTTTTTAAATAATCCAACAGCCCGTGCTGCCACAAGGAAATTCTTCCTGCTAATTGCGCGGCTTTGGAGACGCGAAATAATGACAAAAGGGTCTCTGATGCTTGTCCGCCTTTCCTGTTGCCAAGGATATTGGCCAATGCGCGATACAAGGACGGACGTTCTTTACGCAATTGCATCACAAGGTCTGCTACCTTGCCTTGGCTGTCGGCCTGATTAACGAATGGCAATGCAGCCAGTTGAGCTTGGGCCTGCGATATGTGTTTCCATTCCGTTTCTGGCAGTAGTGAACGAAAACGCTCCATGGCAGCTTCTAATTGTTGTTGACACGCCATCAAGGCTTCATCGTCAATTAGGCGATAACGCTTGCCATGCTGACTGGTGGCTTGCAAATAGGTATCGAGTTCATTTTGCAAAGAAGCAATGGGAAACTGATTCAGACTTCGCTTTAATTCAAGGGCCGCAAAGGAATAGGACACATTCACCGACGTGGTTGAGATAGGAATATGATCATCCACCTGCAAAACACGAAGTAAATCGCCAATAATACTGCCCTGATCATCAGGGGATTTATAAGCAAAGCAATGAAATGATTCAGGTGTAAGGTGTTCTCTTAGGGCCAATAACTTGTCCCATTGCCCAAGATTCAAACGTGTTTTGGCAATGAAAGAAGCGTGATTCCCGTGACGTTTCACCGACTGATTATATATGGACAACTGAAACTCAACGGGGTTTCTAATAAAACAGACGATTTCGGCGTTCGGCACCTGCGCAATCACATCATCGGCGATACGAAAGAAGGATTCTGAACTTAACAGCAGGGTGTGATATTCAGATGCCTTTTGAAAGGCATCTAAGGTCCGTGTTAACTTTTTCGGATCAAAAACAAGACGGCCTTTATCATCACTTACACACACCACCCGCGCATTGCCAGAGCTGATGCCATTTTCATCAATCGTATGATTCGGATACAAAATCCCTAAAGAAGCCAGTTCGGTACGATGTTGATGAAGAAAATGCTGTATCGCAGAGCTACCGGTTTTAGGTGGCCCAATATGAAAAACGACCCGTTTTGACAATGCTACTGCCCTGTTTAGCTAAAACGACGGGAATGGTAGCACAAAGGACTCATTCAGCGAATCTGAAAAGCCTACAAAGACCGTCCTTATGGCGCTAACAGCAGATAAATACGAGCACCGTTTATTGTTTTAGGGCGAGTTCTCTTTCCGTTTTAAAGCCAAATACCTTGCGTAGCACAATCATGGCCGGACAAAAACCGGTGAAACTTTGTTGGAATAAGTTGGCGCCCACAAACACCGTTAGCCAGACATAATAGCCACTGACATAAACCGTTAGCACTACACTTAACAACACCATAATACCGGCAAATGCCGTAAGGGCACGTTCAGCAGACATAGATTACTCCTCAAAGAAATAACGAAAGGCGAGATGAAGGTTACTACCGTCTTTAAATTGACTATAAAAGGTGTAAGTTTCATCACCGTAAAACCCATTTACACCGGCGCTTATCTGCCAGCGATCTGTGGGTGAATAGGTTCCCCGCAAACGCAAATAGCCATCGTTGTCGGTGGGTGAATAGAAGTTAAAAAGCTGTAGGGTCAAGGTTTGCTGCAATGCCAAATACCTAAGTTCTGTTGTCACCACATGGCGACGCTCTTCATCTTCATATTGGGGCCAAAGGCTATTGGCAATAAGGGCTTCATAGTCGTGATTAAATTCGGTATACCATTGCACGCTACCGGTTAAATTACTGATAAGCTCTTGTTCGTATCCCACCAGAAAACGACTTTGATCGTTGGGAACAAAGGGATCAGCGCCCGTGGTGTCGTCACCGTCATAAAAGGCATATTCCAGCTTTCCAATCCCTGACCCCATGGCCCGGACTGCACTGAACCCCGTCACCGTAAGGTCGCTATAACGCGGGTTACCTAACGCATCCGCCGCTTCTGGCAATTTTGTGTGCCCTTTGTACCCGTATAGCGCTAATTCTGTGCCCGCCAAAGTGCCGTAGATCCGTATTGCGTATTCCGGATCGGCGGGGATATTGCTGTCTAAGACACTAAATTCATCGGCGATTAAGGTGCCCGTCATAGGACTAAAATAGGAAAAATATTCGCCATTAATGCTATTATCTGGCTCAAACTCCGGCGTGATCACCACATCAAAATTAGCAAACTCAAAATAGCCACTGAGTTTTACCGATAACGACGGCGCTTTGAGGTAGTCGTCATCCCGTCCGGCGAAAAAAGACTGGTAATCTTTGGGGAACAAATCATTTAAAAAGAGATAATCACCGGTGCCCCAGGTAAGTACTTGCTGACCAGCCTTGATATCAAAATGGCTTCCCGCAGCACCTAAAAAGCCCAGATTTCCCTGCCAGTACCATTCCCGAATCTGGCTTTCCAAACTCTCTTTTACGCCATCATAGTAAAGATCACCGCGAAAACTGAGCTTCGACGACGACAGAACATAATCACCTTGAAGCTGTAAGCGGGCATCTTGTAACGTGGTGTTTTGGCCAATGACATCATCACTTTTTAAACGACGCCCTAACGCCAGCTCGGTAAATCCGGCCCAGCTAAAAGGGGATGTTTCTTGCGCTTCCCAATCGTCCATATCAGCCCAGGGATCGTCACTGGTTTGCCCATGCGCCGATAAACATAGCCCCAACAGGACACTGGCCGCGATAGACTTGAACATATTATTTCAGCCACTGAACCGGCGGAGTACGTAAGCTTCGCTCGGAAAATACGCCATCATCCAGCCCCAGGTTGTAATCCATGTTTCTAAATTCCATCAGGGTATACCCCCCGCTGTTTAAATCCGTCACTTTTGACCGCGTCACCGTGGGATAGCCTTCAATGGTTGCCACACTTACCGCTTCTACGCGGCGATAATTAGTGCCGTCTTGCTTAAAGAAATTAATAACAACCGGCAGTTTATTTTGCTTGTCAATTTCCACCAAATAATAAGCAAACTCCACAGAATCGGGATCCTTGGGTTCCGCTTTCAGTATGAAACGGGTATCGGTTTGATTTTCAAGTGTAAACCTATCTTCGCTAACGGCACGTCCTGATACATCTTCATAGAAAAAGTGCGAACCCACAAAAGACGTTCGCTTATCACCAGCTGAAATCCGTTTAACCAGATCTAACGCGGGTAAGTACAACCAGCGATCATCATCGATATTCACATCGGCGTGTTTTTCTACGCGAAATACCGTATCTCGCACATCCGCAGGGCGTGAGAAAAACACCATCATTTTCTGATCACCGTTATCTTCCACGTCTTTGCGTAAAATGGTGAACTGACGCATTTGCTTTCGTCCTTGTCCGTCCACGATGATCATGCGCGCATTCGAACGCCCATCGTCTCCGGCGTAGTAGGCCGCTTTTTCTGATGCGAGAATAAGGGCATCAACATCGATGTCTTGCGCCACCGTGGACGCTGACAAAAACGCACAAAAACCAAGCATTACACTGTAAAACGATTTTATACCCATTTTATTTTCCTCTATTTCGTCACGTCTTGGGGACGAAAAACAAAGCGACGCAACAAGCTCAACACCGAGGGTAAAACCAATAAGGTGACCAAAGCCGAAATCGCCATAATACTGGCGAGAAATACGCCAACGGTGATATAGGGCACCAAGGGTGCAAACAACAGTGGTGTAAAGCCTAAAGCAATAACTAAAGCGTTACGGGTGATGGCTGTCGCTGGCTCTTCAAACATGGCGTTAAACGTAGCTGAAACACTGCCCGTTTCACGAAACAATGCCCTGGCCCGTTCAAGAAAATGAATTGCAAAGTCAACGGACAACCCCAGCGTAAGCGCGGATAACACGGCAATCGGCATATCATAGTCTTTGCCGATAATACCGATTAAGCCATAAATAAACGTAATGGTAATGGTTAAAGGTAGCATGGCTAGCAGCCCAAAAATAAAGGAGCGGAACAACAGCACCATCATCACAAAGACCATAATAAAGGCTCCGATCAAGCTATCGATCATGCCAGCCACCATATTTTCCTGCCACACCACATTCAAATAGGCTTTTCCGGCCCAATGATAAGTTACGCCTTCGGGCATCGGATGACGGGCAACATACTCTGCTACCTGTTGGGTAAGCGCCGTCATATCCTGATTATCACCACTGGTTAATTGTAGCCAAAGCAAGGTTTGCCGGTAATCCGGTGTCACAAAGTGCCACAAATCGTTAGGACGATGGGAAGATTGATATTGCAGTAAGGCTTGGGCGACGCCTTGGGAGCTTTTAGGCAACACATAGTCTTTATCCTCGCCACTACGCAGCTCCCGATTGACCACTTTAACCACATCAGCCAGGGTATTGGTTTTCCCGACCAAACCACTTTGGGCTAAACTATGTTGAAGATCGGCAATGTAGGCCAGCTTCTCAGGTGACTGGAACGTTTTACTTTTTGAAACAAGGGTTTCCACCTTATCCATTAAGGTTTCTAAATAATCCATGGCCGCATCAGATTGCACCTCAAACATGGCATCATCGATGGCCGTAATAAGACTTTCCAGCGCGACCGTACCCGTTTCGTTAGAGAGTCTATCAAGCACCTGCTGCTGCCAGTCAATGAGTGACTCAGGCACATCATCTTGGCCGATAAGATCCCTAACCGTTGGCACAGTGCGAGTATCTTCCATCACCAAATAAGCGTTGTAAGTACCGGCGAAGTTCTCATTTAATACTTTATCAGCCACTCGGATTTCATGATCGGCTTTAAACCAGCGAACCGGATTATCATTGATTTGAATTTGCGTAATACCCCAAATCGACACGCAAAATAGGGCAGCAAAGACAAACAGCCAACCTCGACGCCAAGACAAGGCAAGTTTGCCAATTGAACGGGCTAGCGCCGCCACTTTACTGTTTTTTTCACCCTCACCGTGCATGGCCTGCTGGAGTTTTTCAAGACTCCCATCACTCATCCTCGATACATATGCGGGAACAAAAATAAGCGTTACCATAAAGGCAAATAAGATACCAAAGCCCACAAAGGCCCCGAAGATTTGTACTGGCGGGATGGGGGTCAGCATTAAAGAAAAGAACCCCACCGCTGAGGTGATGGATGTGAACAGCATTGGCGTGAACAGGTGTTTTACCACCTGGCTTATCACTTCGCTGGCATTGGCTTTGGGTTTATAACGGTCGGAAAACTCAGAAAGAATATGGACTGAATCCACCACCGCAATGGGCATCAGAAAAATAGCAATCATGGAAGACATGATGTGCACGGTATACCCCATACCAATCATGATCCCCATGGTCACAATGACCGTGGCCATAGCCACAATCATGGGCGCAATAATGAGTCGGAAATTACCAAAGAATAAAAACATCAGCACAAAAATCATAAGCCCTGCCAGGGGTGCTGAGATCCCCATTTGCACAAACATTTCAACGCCAAACTGATCTTCTGCTACGGGTAATCCGGTGATATACCAATGTTCCGAGGAACCTAATGCGTTAATCTCTGCGCGAATAGCTTCTGCAATTCGGTAACTTTCGTTTTTGTCTGCAATGGGCACATAAATGGCCGCAGCCTGACCCGTTTGAGCCACCAAGGTGTCATACAACAACGGTAATCTGGCGATTGCCTGTTCAATTTTCTGCGCGTCTACTTCAGTTTGTGGCGGATTACGCATCATCCATTCAAAGCGGATGGTACCGGGCCCTTCCTGGGATATGTTATCCACCGTGGACAGCGACATTAAATCAGCGTCAAGCACACCATCTAACTGCAAAATAGAATCCGTGAGCTGACTAATCTGGGTTAGAATTTGCGGCGTGTAGATGCCATTTTCTGTGTTGTCCGTTACCACGCCAACCACAATGGCGTCATGCATGGCAAACGTTTTTTTCGTTTGATTGTGGAAAATGCGGGCAGGGGAATCTGCCGCCAACATATTCTCTGGGTCCGTATCAATATGTAAACCCGGAATCATGGCCCCCGCCCCAAGGGTAATGAGCAATAATATGCCATATACCCATTTGGGATGATGGGTACTTGCAGCGATAACATAGGACACAAGGTTGTTCATGTGCAATCGTCCAGAATGAATCTGACAACGATTATATAACAAAAAACTAATATATCAAGTTAAAGAAATCCCCTTGCTAAGACGTTTAAGCCCTCGTTAACAATACGACAAGGTTTCCCGTGCCCTTAACATGAAAATGTCACCCACCGGCTAGAGGCGACTCCCTTCTAAAGCCTAGCGTTAGAATTTATCGATGAGGTTACGAATAATATCAAGACTGAAGAACTGGGCAGCAACTGCATGCAAACGCATTTGTAAGCGGGCCACAGGATAGCCTCTAAATACCCAGAATTTGCGCTTTTTATTGTATTTTTCATATAGTCTGGCCTTGGTTGCGGGTAAATCAGTTTCCCCCATTTGTTGCCAAGCCTTATAGGCCCCAGTCACATCGGCACCACGCATAAAGCGCTGAATGGCTTTTGGAAAATGACGCAAACGGACCGCCGACTGATAATCGATAATATGAGGTTTGCCTTCTTTAGTGCAAAGTACATTGCCAAAGTTACGCAAATCCAGATGGCTTAGGCCAGTACGGTGCATTGCAGCGATCATACGCTCCATCTCACAGAAAAACCTAGCCGGTAACTTTCCTTCACGGTATCGAATAGCCCGAAGCGACTCCCCTTCCACATAAGGATAAGCAAAAGCCACCTCGTTTAAACGGTAGCATTGGACATCAAAGTAGGCGCTATTGGATAACATGGATAAGGCTCTGACTTCCCGGTTGACGAAACTCTTTGCAAGGGTGTGACGCAACCACCAAGGACAATGGCTAAAGTCCTTGATAATAAAATCCCCGTGATTTGCTTTCGCCAGATAGACCTTGGCATTCGCCCAACGTCCGGCATGTAACAATTTAACGCGGCTCACTTTACACTGTGATTGCATCGCATCAGATAACCACTTTTCCGCTTGTGTATTATTCATCACTTTCCCCCGTCGAATAACAAGGGGCGCATTGTGAAACCACAACGTTGCCTAGGCAACTAAATGGCGAGAATTGGTCAAAAAAGTAAGACGAGTGGCAGTTACAGTGACTTTATTGCTATGGATAATACCTGTTGCAGCAAATCTCGATCTTGCGGTTCGATGGACGCTAAACAGCAATCAAATACCTGGGTTACGCATTTTTGCGCCTGAGTAAATTGGCTTATGCCCTGGGCAGTTAACGCCACCACAAAGGAGCGTCCATCAGGTTGTGATGCTCGATATATCAATGACTTACATTCAAGACGCTTGAGCATTCTACTCATTGCACCTTTATCATAGGCCAAGGACTCGCAAAGCTGAGCCGGGGTAGCAGACTGTAATTCCACCAAGTTGATCAACACACCATACTGCGCCGCGGTCACCCCGCACGCTTCCAGTGTGGAATCTAACTTGGCCACAAGGGCATTACGCAGTTGAAAAACTGACCGACAAATATTGGTCGTCTGGGTTTCTAAATAACATACTGGCTCAGAGCCCAAAGCAATACTCCTGATGCGTGGGTGAATAGAAAAATGCTAATTGACAGCAAAGTGTGTATGAAAATATAGACACTTATTGTGTAAATAATTCCCTTAATTTTTCTCTCATTCTCACTAAATATAAAAAATAAAACAAAATAACTTTATTTTCAATAACTTAAAAAATCATTACTGGGGTTAAACGTATTGGCACATATATCGCTATACACTGCATAGATGTAGGCAAAGCCGCTTTCACGGTGGTGGAAGGTTTCAAACACCCAACCGGTACCCCATAGGCAAATATTTCTGGGCAAAATGGGATTGCAGCCGATAACGCTTTTACGGTAATGCTGAGTGTTTTAATTTCAGCTTTAACGTGCATGGATGTGGAGAGATGGGAAATCATCGACTACATTCATATCAAGGACACTGATTAACGTCACTGACGTTGAAAGTGAACTGTCCTAACGGGCAGTTATCTCCCCTAGGCCATTCAGGCCTATTTTATACCTCTGATTTTCTCCCGCTGAAAGGCGGGAGTTTTTTTATGGATCACCAAAATACTGGCCTGCGAGCTACACAGACTTTTTATAGGTGACACTGATATTCCAGTGCTTTGAAAGTGGCCGTATTAACGTGTTTTCTGACAAATCCTGCTGTTGGGGCAGTTCAATAAATTCGTCAATAGAGGCACTATCAACCTGTTCTATCCCATCAATTTGATTTTGCAAAGGATCATTGTAACGGTAGCTTATCAACGTACGTGTGTTGCCGTCTTCGTCATTCCAAACCGGCATTTTCAGTGTGCAGCGGCCATCCACAGTACGATATTTAATGCCTTCGATATCCACGGTATCAGCAAGGGCGATAATTGCCTTTTCATTCTCAGAGCCACCAATACGATAAGTCTGCTTTTCTTGTGCATTGCCAACCCAGCACGCCAACGTAGCCAGCATGGTAAAGGTGGAGCGATTGTTTCGAAATTGAGACGCTAACTCATTGGAAGACGGACGGGGAGAACACCCGCTTAACGCCACAATAAGTACTGTCAATAAGGTGATTCTCGTCACTGATCATCGTCCTGCTGGCATATCATGAATAAAATTGTGCCAAACCCAGTTACGATTTCCAACCCCACAAACATTAAGTCTGCCTTTCTCTTCATTAAAAAACCCAAAAGGTATAGAACCCGCCACCTAAATATAAATCCCCATATCGCTATTTTCGAACCTGGCAACTACACTCTCAATAACAGCTTCATTACTTCCTATGATGCTGTGTTGTTGCGATTTCCTAAATGTTTTTGCCGGAACCTTGATTCCGGCTTTTTTATTCGATAAATACGGCCACAATGGGATTAATTGTTCTGAAAACTGACATTTAATTAGCAATCATTCTCATTTAAGATTGCAGCTATCGTAATTTGTTAGGATATGTATGAAAAAGCAAGCCCCACCCCGCCCTGTGTGCCTGAGGGTAGAAAAGAATAGTGAATTAACCCCAAATATGCGCCGTATCGTGTTAACAGGGGAAGCACTCCTTGATTATCCTGAAATCACCACCTCAGCCTATGTAAAACTACTTTTCGATTTGCAAGGTCAGCCCTTAAGTGCACCGCCAACGTCAAAAGATGACGTATTAATGCGTACTTACACCATTCGTGCTCTGGACAGGCAAAATAAAACCATGTCAATTGATATGGCCTTGCATGGCAATGGCAGTGAGGATGGTCCGGCCTCACATTGGGCTAAACATGCACAACCAGGTGAACAAATACTCATTGCCGGCCCCGGAAAAACCAAACCACTTAGTGAAAATTACGATTGGGTATTATTTGCCGGCGATATGACCTCTCTGCCCGCGATTTCTGCCTATTTGGAGCGATTACCCAAACACACTCCAGGTTATGCAGTAATAAAAATTACCAGTGAAGATGATAAGCAAGCACTCACAAAGCCGGAGAATGTGGCGCTTGTATGGGTTGTGGGCGATGAGGAAGAACTGGCAGACACGGTGGCTCAACTGCCATGGCCAGAAGGCACTCCCGCAATCTGGGCCGCCTGTGAGTTTGCCGCCATGCGAGGGTTAAGAACCCTGTTTAGAGAACAGCGGCAGGTTGCTCATTCACAAATTTATATCAGTAGTTACTGGCGACAAGGCCGCTCTGAGGACCAACACAAGATAGATAAGCGTAAAGATGCCGAAGCCTTCGCGGCGGACAAATAGCACCGGATTTTCTATTAGTTTATAGGTTGGCGGACAGCGATGTATCAGACAGACGGTTTTTGAACGTACTTTCCGTATCAGAATCGACATGATGACCATGGCGCGTCAACCACGCTAACCCTTGTTCATAATCATCAAAAAAGCCATAGGCAAATTCAAAGTGCCCATAAAGGTTTTCAAGCTGCATGCGGGATGTAACACCGACGTTTGATTTCCCCGTGACAATGGCCACACGTTCTAGCCCTTCACTTCTTGCCCAACGAATTTTCTCAAGTAAAGTCCGTTCTGCATCGGGGATCAATAAACTCTCACCACGCAGTACGATAAGATCAGCCCAATGCTTGTCTTTCAGTGCCTTAAGGGCTAACGCATACCCCTTCGAAAATTGTTCAGCGCATTCGGTATTCCAAGGGCCAAATGCTTGAATCAACATCACATTGCCCGAAAGGGTAACGATAAATTCTCCGTGAACCTTATTCATAGCGAACAACAATACCATTGCCATTAATACAGATAAGTATAGTTGATGTTTTTTAACTCGCGTAGGTGCTTGAGTCTAGCGGTCAGAGAAGGGAAGTAGAGGGCCATAAGAAGACGGAGCCAGACCATTGTAATGTGAGTCTGGCTCCAGGCATTATCGGCTTACTATGCAGCGATTACGTTAGATAACGCAGCGAATGATGGTTGCGCTTGTATATCCAGAGGCAAGCGCAATTCGCGAGCTATATCACTAACACTGATGATACCGCGGATCACTTGTTCTTTGCGATCCACCACCAGGCAGTGTTGCTGGCCATTGTCTTTCAAGGTTTCAACAATATCTCCCACCGTTGACGTCATGATATGCTCGTAATCGAAAGACTGAATTGTCGATTTAGGGCGCATAAAATCAGCGACGGTTAGCTCTTCTCTGCTCATACCCTGCGCCACTTTTTGCATCATTGCCTGCTCAGTGATGTCGTGCAGTGTAATGATGCCAGCAAACTCATCCTTGTTATCCAATACGATTTTCATTTTCACGTGGGATTGCTTCATCAATCGCTCTAATTCCAGCGCTTTTACGTTACAACCAATGACCAGGGGAAGGTGCTCTTTAAAATCAGTGAACACCGCCGTTGCAGGCGATTGCAAAGTGAGTTTTAAAGGCACTTCAGGCCAAACGAGCTTTTCAACATTTTCAGTTTTAAATAAAGGTAAAGCGTGCATAAGGACTATCCTCAACAAATTTATAGACATGGGAAGGCACTGTGGCCTTAATAATTTTGTTTAGGAAAATACGGGCGGGGCTCGAATGGCATTGGCACTATGGGTGATAGAAATTGGCGAAGTGGATGTGTCGAAAAACGCAGCCACCAGAATACTAGGAGCAATGGAGAAGCTACTTGAAATAAACTTATCGCCACCGTCTTTTTCATTATCCGGTTCCACCTTGTCTGTTTGTTCAGCAACAAATACATCGGCGGTAATAACAGCGATTTCAGACTTTACTTCAGTTGTCGCAACCCGACCGTCCCCATTGAATGGAAACAGCATATACAGCAGGATCGCAATTAACCAGTAGCCCATAATATTCTCCAACAGGTAAAAACAAATTTTTTACCCTATAGCTAACCATACGACCGTTCCAGTAAAAGGAAAGCCCCTTTTAACTATAGAATTGCAGCATTCGTCGAGATAACGTCAATTAAGCCGTCTATACCCCTAAAAAAGTAAAGTGTATTAGTTCTAAAGTAGTACATCACTACCGACCATAAGTTAATGTTTTGTAAATAGGGGCTGTTTTAAGCTCTGAGACACATAACAATGGAAGTCTCCTTATGAGCACGCTCACTAGTCAAAAACGCGCCCTCGCACTCGCCATAAGCGCTATTATTCCCTCGGTACATGCCGCAGAGATTAACTGGGAGGACGAAGAGCATATCGCTATCTATGGCTATACTCCTTTATCTGCCTATTCAGAAGATGACTCACAGGTTAACGGCATATTAACTAGGGATGATCTGTCTCTTGCAAAAGGGGCAACACTAGCAAGAATGCTAGATAGCCAGCTATTGTCGGTCTCAATTAACGATGTACAAAACAATCCGTTTCAAACGGATGTGCAATACCGTGGCTTCACCGCCTCTCCCCTTCTGGGGCTTCCCCAAGGACTTTCCGTCTACTTAAATGGTACCCGCTTTAACGAACCTTTCGGTGATACGATCAACTGGGATTTACTGCCAGCGTCGGCATTAGACAGCGCCAGTATGATAAGCGGTGCCAATCCACTATTTGGGCAAAATACCTTGGGTGGCGCTCTGTCGCTGCGCAGTAAGACGGGGTTTTCCTATGAAGATAATAAACTTACCTTACAGGGCGGCAGTTACGGCCAAAAAGGCGGTACCTTTGAAAGCGGAGGCAATAATGGTGAATGGGGATATTACATTAACGCCAGTATTTACGAAGAAGATGGATGGCGGGATTACTCTCCTTCCCAAGTAAAACAATTGTTTGGTACTGTAACGCGAAAAACCACCCACAGTGAAACCCTAGTGACGTTGGCGTTGGCCGACAACGATCTTATTGGTAACGGTGCCATCCCCGTTGATCTCATTGCCCACGAAGGGCGTGATGCCATTTATACCCGCCCGGATCAAACACTGACGAATCTTACCTTTGTCAGCCTCAATCACCACTACGATGTTTCTGATTCTGTTGCCCTTGCCGTCAACGCCTATTATCGGCAAAACGATATCGATACCTACAATGGCGATGACAGTGATTACAAAGCCTGTGATGTGGGCTTCGGTGAAACGCTATGCGAAGAAGGGGAGGATGACGACGATGAGGATAAGGATGATGAGGAGGAGGATGACGGTACGCCTGTGCAGTTTACCGGCTACCTGCCTGACACGCCCATAAGCGATATTATCAGCACAGATCCCGAGGAACTTGACGGCACGGCCAATACAAGCTCTACAGAGAATCAGGGATATGGAGTGAGCTTTGAACTCAGTGGCGTAAATGACGGTAACTTGACCCATCACTGGGTATTCGGTGGTGGTTTAGATAAAGCGGAGATTGATTTTCGCAGCCGCACAGAATTTGCCATTCTCGCCAACGATACCGCAGAAGATACTCGAGGAGTAACGGGTGTTGGCGTTTATGATGCCGACTCAGAAGTTTTCCTTAAAACCGATGTGACTCACTATCACCTCCTTTTTAGTGATACGTTAACCCTATCCCCCCAATGGCAACTTTGGGTTGCAGCACGCTACAATCACTCAGAAATTGAAATGCGGGATCAAATCGACGAAGGCGAAGGCTCACTCAACGGCGATCATAGTTATAGCCGCTTGAACCCTTCTGTGGGGCTTCAATATCTGCAAGAAAATGGCATGATCACATTAAGTTATAGCCAGTCTTCCCGCACACCTAGCCCCGCTGAACTATCTTGTGCCGATGAAGATGATCCATGCAAATTACCCAATGGATTTGTGGCCGATCCCCCCCTCGACCAAGTTATCACCGATACATTAGAGCTCCGCTACCAATGGCAAAAAGACAATACTGAATTTGCTGCAGCGGTTTACCATAGCGATTCCGATGACGATATTATCTT
The DNA here is from genome assembly GCF_036697315.1 of Alteromonas sp. 14N.309.X.WAT.G.H12. NCBI lineage: Bacteria > Pseudomonadati > Pseudomonadota > Gammaproteobacteria > Alteromonadales > Alteromonadaceae > Alteromonas > Alteromonas sp. 14N.309.X.WAT.G.H12. The sequence goes on along the minus strand of NZ_JBAHZB010000003.1, from coordinate 99,040 downwards.
CCAACAAGCCGGCGATCGTGCCTCTGTGGGTTACTTTGTCAATATTGATAAAACCCGGCGACAGGGAGCAGAAATCTCTGCCAGACAACACTACGACAGCCTCTCGGTTGGTGCATCGGCCAGTTATTTAAAAGCCACCTATGAATCTGAATTTACGTCTTTTAGTCCACAAAACCCACTCGGTCCCAACAGACAAGTGGAAGCCGGTGATACCATCCCCGGCCAACCGGCGTTTCAGGCCGGCTTAGATCTAGATTGGCAAGCAATGGACACACTGGTTATCAGTGCAACCATCGACTACACCGGCGGCCAATATTTTAGAGGCGATGAAGCCAACGAAAACCGTAAGCTAGGGGGCTATACCCTGCTTGATATTTCAGCCTCATGGCAGGTTTCTCAAGCTTTAGAGCTCGGTTTACGGATTGATAATGTGTTGGACAAAGACTACGACACCTTTGGTACCTATGGTGAAGCCGATGAAGTGCTAGAAGATATTTATGACGATATCGAATCAACGGAATTTGTCGGTGTAGGTCAACCCCGCACCTTTACCGCCTATGCCAGCTGGCTTTTTTAACCCGTGATAGCAAGGTCAGGTGGTGTGAATTCGAGCACCTGGCCTACCCCGCCCATTGGCCCACTTTCCAGCCCGCCGCGGTCACATCGACCTATACATGATGGAAATTACGAACATAAATATATAATATAGAGGCTATAAAACAATATCTTAATAAGATATTTTTACATTCTAAAAACACAACAAACCAGATTAATAAACACTGATTACATTATAAAAACAAAATGGGGATTTCATACAACTTAGGTCTTATACTTAAGTTGTAGCATTCAGGTAAAGTAAATACTCTTTTCTATTTGCAGCTTGTTAACAAACGCCGAGGTCGGCGGTATACCAATAACATTCATTCGTCTTGATCGAATAGCAAGTTGCACAAGCTTATTATTGGAGTTTTCATGTTTTCTCAAAGCAGAATTCTGTGCCCACAACTACGTAAAAAAATCATGTCAGCGGATCAGGCTGCGCAATTTATAGAAAACGGCGATACCGTGGGTATGAGTGGCTTTACTGGTGCGGGGCATCCCAAAGCATTGCCCGCTGCATTAGTAGAAAAAGCAAAATCCCACCATTTAGAAGGTAAACCCTTTCGCATTGATTTATGGACAGGCGCCTCAACGGCCCCCGAACTGGATGGCTTGTTAGCCGAAGTCGAAGGCATAAACCGCCGACTACCTTATCAGTCAGATCCCATATGCCGTAAACAAATCAACGAAGGCCATATGCATTATGTGGACATTCATTTATCCGAAGTCTCCCAATATGCATGGTCAGGATTTCTCGGTAAGTTAAATACCGCGGTTATTGAAGTTGCAGGAATACACGAAGACGGACGCATAATTCCGTCATCCTCTATCGGTAACAATAAAACCTGGGTTGAGCAGGCCGACAAAGTCATTCTTGAAGTGAACAATAAGCAGAGCATCAAGCTCGAAGGCATGCATGATATATACTATGGCACCGCCTTGCCGCCCAATCGGAAACCTATTTTACTTTCCAAACCCTCTGATCGCATTGGTGAGCAATACTTTAAAATTCCGCCAGAGAAAGTCGTTGCCGTTATTGAAACCTCATCGCCTGATCGTAACAGTCCGTTTTCGCCGGCCGATGACATCTCCAATCAAATTGCCGAGCATATCCTCGATTTCTTTGATCATGAAGTCAAACAAGGGCGATTACCCGCTTCCCTTTTGCCTATTCAGTCTGGCGTGGGTAACATTCCCAATGCGGTGCTTGACGGCTTAGACAAAGGCCCTTACAAAGACCTCACCGCCTATACCGAAGTGATCCAAGACGGCATGCTTAATATGCTGAAAAGCGGCACCTTGTCTATTGCTTCAGCTACCGCGTTCTCCCTTAGCCCCCAAGCCATGGATGAACTCAATGAGAATATCGACTTCTATCGGGAAAAGATCATCTTGCGTCAGCAGGATATCAGTAATCACCCAGAAATCGTGCGTCGCATTGGTGTCATTGCCATGAATGGACTATTGGAAGCGGATATTTATGGCAACGTAAACTCTACCCATGTCATGGGAACGCGCATGATGAATGGTATCGGTGGTTCAGGCGACTTCACCCGTAACGGTTACCTGTCCATATTCATGACTCCATCTATTGCGAAAAACGGTGCCATTTCCGCTATTGTGCCTATGGTCTCCCACGTAGATCACACTGAACATGACGTAAAAGTCATTGTCACTGAGCAAGGCTTAGCGGATTTGCGCGGTCTGTCTCCCCGACAACGGGCTACCACGGTTATCGAAAAATGTGCCCATCCCATGTACAAAGAGAAATTGCTCGATTATTACGAGCGAGCCTGCCACAGCGGACGAGGAATGCACACACCCCATATACTCGAAGAATCGCTAAGCTGGCATCAGCGATTTGAACAAACGGGCCACATGTAACCCCAACCCCATGCGCAACATGCTTGTTGCGCATTTTTCCTTTCCAACGAATTCTTTCTTCAACTTTAGACACAACCTGATAAAGTATCAGGCTCTATTATTGTCATGGCACCTGTATGAAATATCGTCCTTTTATCATTCTGTTTAGCATACTCAGTTTAACCACTTTGTCGGCGTGTACTGTCACATCGACTGCAGACGAGCACATAAACCAGACTTCAAAGGTTACCGTTGCAGAGGTGCGGGATTTTTCAGTTATTGATAAGCAGATAACCGCCCTCAACAACCAGTATGGCGCGAAAAATGTGCTTGTGGTTTCTGATATCGACAACACCCTGCTTACCAGCACGTCAGATTTAGGTGGTGATATCTGGTATCAGTGGCAACGAGGAAAGTTACCAATAAAACCGGATGATACCCAAACGGTAGATTGTTTGTTTGAGGACACCATTGGGCTGCTCTACGAGTTAAACCCCATGGTTCCCACAGAGCCAAATTTAGATAAACGGGTGGCGGCATGGCAACAACAAGGTAACACCGTTATCGCTCTGACCTCCCGCTCACCAAGATACCGCACTGCCACAGAACGGGAATTGTATCGCAACGGTTTTGACCTATCCTTAGCGGCAATAAAGGATGCCGATACCCATGGCGACACACCTACCATTTACCGGCAAACGCTGGAAAGAGAAATGAGTTACAGCCAGGGCATAATGATGACCACCGGCATGAACAAAGGCACCATGTTGCACTGGTTGTTAACCCAAACCGGGCAAACATACCGCGCCATTGTCTTTATTGATGATTCGAAAAAGAACATTGATGATATGTATGCCGGCTGGCAGAACGATAATACAGCAGTACACATATTCTATTACACCCGTATTGAACACGAGCGCATTACCGCCAATGGCAGCGTACTCACCACGGAGCAGGCTAACAAAATGGCCAGCGACTACCAAAAACTGACCACGACCTTACAACAAGTGTTTCCAGAGCGCCCGACTCAACACTGTCTGAGCGTTAGATAATATGGCAATTATGATCACCTCATCGTTGATGATTGATGATGCCGAGGTAGAGATGACGGCCATCCGCGCCCAAGGCGCGGGCGGCCAAAATGTCAACAAAGTCAGTAGCGCCATTCATCTACGTTTTGATGTCAAAGCCTCTTCTTTGCCCGATCCCATTAAACAGCGACTCCTGTCTAAGGCAGACAGCCGACTAACCGCTGATGGCGTGTTTGTATTAAAAGCGCAAAATTTTCGCACCCAAGAGCAGAACCGGGCCGATGCACAAAACCGTTTAGTCAGCTGGATAAAGGCCGCCACCATTATGCAGAAAAAACGGCGACCAACAAAGATAGGCAAGGGCGTGAAAAAAAGGCGAGAAGCATCAAAAAAACAGCATAGCGAACGCAAACAAAGACGTCAGAAAATCGATTTTTAGCCGACACTTACCGCCGTATTTTCGCTATTATCTGGCAAATGAGGGCGAGCACAAGATTGACGTTTTACCAATGAGCAAGGCACAAGCATACGGGTATTCACCGATTTAGGGTTATTCAGTTTGTTCATTAGCATTCTGGCAGCTTCGCTGCCTATTTCATAAGGTTGTTGCTTGACGATGGTAATGGGTACCTTAAAAAACTCCGCCATCGGTATTTCTTCAAACCCTAACAGAGACACCTGTTGCGGAATGGCAATATGGGCATTTTCCAACGCTTTTAACACGTCGATGGTAATGGCAATTTGTTGGGTAAAAAACGCTGTGGGCGGATTAGCCAATTTCAGCATTTCCACCGGCGAGCTTTGTAGGCCGAGCTTCCGATTCCAATGGATGATTAAGGATTCTTGCACTGGAATATTATGCTTATTGTGGGCATCCACAAACCCCTGATATTTTTCCAGCCGGGACTTTACTGTTTCAAATTGCTGGGTCACAAAGCTGATATTGCGATGGCCAAGGCCAATTAAATACTCGGTAGCCTCAAAGGAAGCACGCTTATAATCGGCCACCACAATGCCGGTGTCACAATCATCATGTTCTAACTGAAACTGCACCACCGGCACGGTGTGATTGGATATTTCTTCGATGAGCGCGGCATTATTCCCACAAGACGCAATAATTACCCCATCCACATTCAGCTGACACAATGCGGTAAGAGCATTTTTCTCTGTTTTCGGTTCAAAGTCGGAATTATAAATAAACAAATCATAGCCATGACTTTTACAATAGTCATCCATGCCACGAATGGCTTGGCTGGTATAGTAGCTGGAGATATCCCGCACAATCACACCCAAAGTGCGGGTTTTGTTTGTTTTAAGGCTGCGGGCAATATTATTAGGAACGTAGTTTAATTCTTCTACCGCTTTTTGCAGACGCAATCGCGTATCTAACGACATAAAGTCAAAGCGCCCATTTAGAAACTGAGATGCGGTACTTTTAGAAACACCCGCTTTGGTCGCCACATCGATAAGTCTAACTTTATTCTTATTCATTCACATGTTTCTCTTATTAAAAGACGGCTCGCATCGACACCAGAATTAAAAGCCTGTGCTATTGCACAGGCACTGCTTCACCTACATTCAAATAAGAAAATGACACACTGGTATAGTTTCCATCCCGCTTATCTGTTTCCCAATCCCCTGTGCCAGGACAAGCGGGGTAACGGAAAGTGGGGGCATCTTTCGTGCTGCACTGGTTATACGCGCCCACCTTAAAGAAAAGCCAATCATTTTTATAGCCGTTAGGATCATCGAATTTATCTAGGTCTCCATTCCCATCCACGTTATTGGCCAGATTAATCTGATGTTTTACCGTGGGATGATTATCTGCGGTAAATGTAAGATACATTATATCGCCATAAACATTGACGGTGTAACTAAATGACTCCCCCAAAGCGATACCTTCATCGCCAGGATCCGACGGGTCATCCCAACCTACACCCCACACAGGGTAATCAATATCAATACGGTTAGGATCATCTTTCACCAGATTACGCTCGTAGTTCCAAAACACCGATCCCGTTTTATGATGAGGGAATTTTTTATAGTAGATTTTAAGCGGTTCGTTACCCCAACCAAACCCCGAATCATTGGTTCTTAATTCGTCCAGTTTACCGGCGTGAATTTGTCCCACCACCACCGAGTAGGCCGGTTCTTTATCTTTGTATTTGGCATTAACCGAAACATGATTCACTTTTAACGTGGCTTCCATGCGTCCGCCTAATGTGGCAAATTCTTCAGCTCGGGGGTTAGACGAAAGGGCAAAGTAATTTTTCGGGCTGTCCATATCCGCTACATTGCCGTGTTCATCCACAAACACCTGGCGCAACTCACTACGGGTATTGGTTGAGGTGGGCGACGTAAAGGCTTTGTTCGCCGCCGCAAAAACCATATTATTGTCATCATCAAGATAGAAAAAGTCATCCACCTGAAAAGTTTGCAGATCTTTATTGTTCACCCTATCAGCTTGTCCATCACCATCACTGTCCAAGGGCAGCAAAATATTCCAAGATGACAGGTCAAAGACCTCACCCGGCGCTTTTTTATGGGTTGCCGTGCTGTGATGGTCGTCGGCGTTTGCCATCGGCTCGTCGCCAGTTTCATTACATCCAGCCAGCAGGGTTGTACCGAGTAACGCCATACCGGCGGTACAGGTTAATTTAATCTTTTTCATTTGTTGTTCCAGATTATAATCGTTTTTGATAACACAGAAGAGAAGAAAAAACGGCTAGCAAAAGATATTGAAGGGAGAGGTTAACTACCATCTTATCTATAATTTTGCCATTGCTAGCCGTTGAAAAAACGCTTACCAGCGGGCTCTGACTCCCACGGTAAAGCGACGGTCAGATTCACTGTATTGCCAGATACTACCTAACTCTGTGACCTGTGTTACCGGCTCGCCAGTAAGGTTCACAGCGTTGGCCACCAAGGTGATGTGCTCGTTGTAATCATAGCTGGCAGAGAAATCAAACTGGCCACGGGCTTCACGGTAATTGTTCCCCAACGTGGGGTCATAATAGGCACTATCAGGATCGGTGCGGTTATAAACCCCTGTGGCCAATGCCCCCACAGGTCGTACCCGTTTCTCGTCCTGAGTGTCTAGGTATTTATCACGCCAGTTGTACGCCAGACGAATCTGGATCCCGTCATTTTCCCAGTACACCTGACCGTTGAAAGTATTGTTTGAGATATCCAGTAACGGGTTACCGTCAGGCTGCTCACTGTCAGCGTAGGTATAGTTCGCGCTCACCCCTAATCCAGACCACAGCCCCGGTAAGAAATTAAACTGTTGTTGGTAAGCCAATTCAACCCCGGCAACTTCACCGCTGCCACCGTTCACATCGGTATCGATAACAATACCGGTAAGGCCGGCATCTCGCTGAGCTTCAACGTACTCTAAACCTTGATCACCGCTCACATAATTGATGTTGGATTGACTCACACCGGCCTGATCCAGCAAACATACGTTCACGTATTCTGTGACATTCTGTCCTTCGACAGTATCCCCGTCCGCCATACAGTAGCTGCTTGATACCGTGAATGATTCAACATCTTTGTAGAAAATGGCCGCAGACACCATACCGCCTTCACCAAAATAATGTTCTGCTGACAGGTCATATTGGGTTACCCGATACGGGTCTAGCTGATAGGAACCCTGCGTACCTGTGACCAAGGAATTATCAATACTAACCGCAGGACTTAGTTCACTAAATTCAGGACGACGCATCACTTTTGCCGCAGCAAAACGTAACAGCGTATCATCCGTTAAAGTATATGTTGCATTGATGCTAGGCAGCAGATCCGAATACTCGTTTGTGCCACTTTGATCATAGGTATTAGAGGTTAAATCCGTTTGCACATATCGGGCACCTACCACAGCGGATATGCGGTCGAAATCTAAATGGAACTGGGTATATATGGCGCGGGTTTCTTCGCTGATTTGAGCATAAGCACCGGTGTTGCGCACCATGTTGTCATTGAGCGTACCGCTAATTTCATAGTTACTTCCTTCCAACATTTGTTTCACCCGATCAAAGGTACCGTTTATGTTGTAAGCGAGTTCCGCGCCATCGTACACATAATAGTGGGTAAGCGCGTTGCTACCGGAAATACCACTTTGCTCAAAAGAATTACTGTAGTTCACTTCTTTAAAGCCGCCATAGGCTTCATTAAAGTCATCAACCCATACGGGGGTGACCACGCCATCATAGGTAACACTGGTCTGTAAGTTTTTAAGCTCACTGCCGTTTATACGCAAATCATAACGATCAAGCTCGTAATCCCTATCTGTGGTACGTACACCGGCTTTAATTTTGCTGATAAAATCTAAGCCCGCGAAGGGTTCGCTATATTCCACATCAAAACGGATGGCGGTTTCTTCATTATCTTCATAATAGCGTTGATGGGTAAACTGACGAATGGCCATGTTGTCTGGATCTAATAATGCGTCAGGATCGGAAAATTCAATACCCGGTACCTTGTCACCCTGCTGAGTCATGGTAATCGTAAACAAGTTTTCGGTAATGGTACCGTCCTCTTCATACTGAGAGCGGGAAATGGGGCGTAAGTTAAATTCGGAATTGGTACGGCGACTTTCCGATTTTGTATAGGCCACTTCACCGGATATTTTTAATTGATCAGTTATATACCACTCGCCGCCCAAGGCATTGGACATGGTTTCGTTGGTGGTAAAGTCAGCCCAGGTTTTAGGCTGCACAAACACACTGCCGGAACCAAAATTTTGCAACTGGCCGTTGGCATCACCATAAGCATCGTCGAGTATCAAATCTGAATAATCTTTACTGTCATTGAGCACGGAATAGGCTTCCTGACCGCCATCTAAATCCGTTGTATTAATATCAAGGTAAATAAAGCCATCGGCATCTTTTGGTGCCCACTGCAATGACAGCCCTACCGCGGTACGTTCACGCTGTTCGGTTTTCTGCTCAACGGTATTTTGACTGCGCACCAGGTAGTTACCACTGGGCGTGTTGGCCTCATCACTGGTTCCATCGCCATCTAAATCCAATTCGGTGGGCGTCACCAAATTAAAGAATTGGTCCCGGCGCAAGGTACGATCCTGATATGACACCACCACCGATGCTCCAAATGTACCGGCATCCCCTAAATCCCAATTTGTACCTGCGGCACCGGTAAATATGGGCGCCCAGTTCTCGGCTTTATCGGCATATTCGCCATCTAAAGTAATAGCAACAAGAGGCTCATCTAACTCAAGGGGACGTACCGTAGTCATATTGATGGTACCGCCCAAAGCGCCTTCGATCATTTCTGGCGTCGGTGACTTAACCACTTCGACGGATTTTAAGAAACTTGATGGAAAGTCATCAAGACTAATACCGCCACGGCCGCTCCCCGAAGTGGAACGCCCATTCAGTTCCACACGGTTTTGTGAAATACCACGAATGGTGACAGACTCGCCCACACCGAAGTCACGGCTGATTGATACACCGGTGATGCGCTGCAGCGCTTCTGCAATATTGTTATCCGGCAACTTCCCGATATCTTCAGCAACAATGGCATCCACAATACGTGAATCGAAGCGCTTTAACCGTGCAGATTCAGCAATACTGTTCGCAATACCTCGGACTTCAATCACTTCTACCGGCTCTGAGGAAGCCGCCGCTTGGGCTTCCTGCGTTTCTTGGGCAAAAGACGGCAATGACATGCCAACGGTTGTGGCAGATAAAATGGCAATCGTGAGTTTAGACAATTTGTTATTCATGTTGCTTCTCCAAAAGCTGATCAGCTGGTACTTCACACGCACCGCATGTCCTTTCTTTTCATGTGAAGATGCTGCTCTCTAGTAAACCGGTCTACTAAATCGGTTTAGCTAGCCGGCAAAAAAATTCCTGGCGCCCAGGAAATTAACAATAAACTTACACTTTATAGTCATAAGATCAACACTTGGAGCAAAAAAAGTTCAATTTTTTTATAAAAATTTAATTTCAGGTGGGCTAAATAACTGAAAATAAAAAATAACTAAACCTTGATCAGAATTCGGTACAGTGATCTCATCATGGGTTGCCTTGCCCTATCTGCGCCAGCAAAAGAGAAAGGTAAATTTTTAAACCTCTCATAATATTTACAAATCAAAAATAAATCATTGATTTTTAATCAATTAACGGTTTATCAAATGTCGACTGATGTTAATAAAAAGAACCAAGCATGTATCATTTCGTTTACTTTTAGCGTTGACAATATGACTTCCTATGTTAGCTTACTGATGAACTAAAACGGTTTAGCTTGGTGATCAGCCTATGCCCTGAACACGCTTTTTGGCGATAAATTACGCGTCAAAAGCATGTCTCCACCACAGCTAAACACGACTTTTTTTCATTCGATGGTAGATACACATATGAACTCATTATCTGGTAAAAATGTATTGGTCACCGGCGGCGCCAGTGGTATTGGCGGTGCCATTTCAGCAGAGCTTGCATCACAAGGTGCACGGGTAATCGTCCATTACTTTCGCTCTAAAGACGCAGTGGAAGAATTAGAAAAAGAAGTCAAAGCCAGCGGTGTGGGTGAAATCATCCCGTTACAGGCAGATCTTACGCAAGAAGCCACGGTGACGGCCTTTGCCGCGCAGGTAAAAAGTCACTTTGACACCCTGGATGTATTGGTGAATAACACCGGCGATCTCGTTGAAAGGCATACCCTAGACGACATTGAAAATACATTCTGGGAAAAGGTTATGGCCGTGAATGTGACATCCATGATGATGGTTAGCCGTGCCATGTTGCCGCTGCTGCAAAACGCCAAAGAAGGGGCTTCTATTGTTAACCTTTCCTCTCTGGCTGGCCGTAAAGGCGGCCACGGCGGCTCCTTAGCTTATTCCACCTCAAAAGGGGCAGTACTCACCTTTACCCGCTCTTTGGCAGCGGAACTGGCAGCCGATGATATTCGCGTCAACGCCGTTACCCCTGGTTTAATTTTAGGTACCCGCTTTCATGCAACCCACACCACCGATGAGTCTGCCAATAAAACCATTAGCGAAATTCCGTTAAAACGGGCAGGAAACCCAATGGATGTGGCACGGGCTGTGGCATTTCTCGCCTCGGAGTACAGCGGATTTATTACCGGCGCAACCTTAGACATCAACGGTGGCGTTTATATGGCGTAAGCCGCAAAAAGTACCCTACACGTACATATAACAAGAACAGAGGTAGCAAGATGTCATCACTATTAAAAAAAATAATGGCGTTCGGGCCCGCGTTTTTTGCCATAGGCTACACCATTGGAACGGGCAGTGTGACGTCCATGATCGTTGCTGGCAGCACCTATGGCATGGATTTGCTTTGGGTATTATTTTTAAGCTGTTTGTTTTCCGGGGCACTTATTTACGCCTACGGTAACTATGCCATTGTTACCGGTGAAACCGCCCTATACAGCTTCAAAAAACACCTGAAATTCGGTCGTCCTATCGCCATTCTTATTATCATTGGTGTGACATTTGGCCAATGGAACTCCCTCATGGGTATTTTGGGTATCTCCTCGAATATTATCTATGAAATGCTGGCCCTGTATGCCCCCTCATTAAAGCCCTACAAATACGAATTAGTGCTGGGCATTGCCGTCTGCGTAATTGGCATCATGTACGCCATTATGCTCATCGGTAAATATTCGTTGTTCGAAAAAATACTGGTGATGTTCGTTTCCTGTATGGGCCTCTCCTTTGTCTTTTCCTTGTTTATTGTGCATCCCATGCCCGCTGAAGTGGTGGCCGGTTTTGTCCCCTCAATCCCTCAGGTTGAAGGCGGAAAAATGATGGTTGCCGCCTTTGTCGGCACCACCATGGCCGCGGCGACCTTTTTATCTCGACCTTTGTTTATTCAAGGTAAAGGATGGGGAATGGCCAACTTAAAGCAGCAAAAGAAAGATGCTTTTGTAGCGGCATTTTTGGTGTTTATTATCAGTGCCTCTGTGATGGCGGTGGCCCAAGGAGCCTTGTTTCACGAAGGAAAAAAAATCACCCATGTATTAGATATGGTAAATGCCCTTGAACCCATTGCCGGAAAAACCGCTTTAACGGTATTCTTTTTTGGCACCCTTGCCGCCGGACTCTCTTCAGTCTTTCCCTGTTTATTAATTGCCCCCTTGCTCATTGCCGATTATCGTTCAGGTAAACTCGATACCAACTCCAAGCAATTTAGAATTATCACCGGTATTGCCTGCATAGTGGCACTTATCATTCCCGTGTTTGGCTTTAACCCCATAAAAGGGCAGATTTTATCCCAGGTCTTTAATGTTTTTGTTTTACCACTGGTGGTTGCCGGCATTTTGATCATGATAAATAAACGGGAGTTAATGAAAAACTATGCCCCCGGCAAGCTATTAAATAGCCTGCTTGGCCTGGCTTTATTGTTTGCCATTGTCATTTCGGTCAATGGCATCATTGCCATTGCTGAACAAGTTTAAGGAGACATAAATGATCATTGTTGTGGCCGGTGTCTCCGGCACGGGCAAATCCACTATTGGTAAAGCCATTAGCGAACACTTACAGCTACCATTTTTTGATGCGGATGATTTTCATCCCCCATCCAATATCAACAAAATGCAGTCTGGATTGGCCCTTACCGATGAAGATCGCTGGCCGTGGCTGGAAAAACTCGCCGCCTTGTTGGCCCAGTATGAAAAACGTGAAGGTGCGGTACTGGCGTGTTCCGCATTAAAAGAATCTTACCGACGGGTGTTGATGAGAAATGGCACCCTTCCGGTTAAATGGATCATGCTGACCGGTAGCGCCGAATTATTAGCGCAACGACTGTCAGCCAGGAAAAACCATTTTTTTGATGGCCGCTTACTCGCCACACAATTATCCACCTTAGAGTTACCCGAATATGGTCTGACTGTGGATGTATCCGACTCAGTTGAGTCCATCGTTACCAACGCACTCAACTATATTAGATAAGGTTATCTGACGCCGTGACTTTTAAATGGATTTTTTTAAAAGTACGGAACTGAAAATGAGGAATTTAATTATGTTTGGAATGCCAAGGTTGCAAATCCAAAAATCGTTTATCGCTCTATTATTATTCATGTTTCATCAAATTTCCGTCGCCCAGGTGGTGGCAAACATCGACCAGTTTAACGACGCTGTTGAACAGGCAAAACCGGGCGATACCATCGTGATGGCTAACGGTGAATGGCATGATGTTGAACTGGTATTTAAAGGAACAGGAACGGAACAAAACCCCATTACGTTAAAAGCGCAAACCCCGGGAATGGTGAAAATCACCGGTATTTCTAACTTGAGCTTTTCCGGTGAGTATCTGGTTGTCGACGGCCTGCTATTTACCGACGGGCATACGCCAACCGGTGAAGTCATCGCCTTTCGTACCTCACCCGATGAACTGGCGAATCACTCGCGATTAACCAACACCGTGATAGATAATTTTAGTCACCCTGAAAGAGAACTCTCTGATCTGTGGGTGGCCATTTATGGCAAACATAATCACATCGATCACAATTCATTTATTAATAAACGAAATCGGGGTGTCACCGTTGCGGTGCGCATGAACTCAGAAGGCAGCCGCGAAAACCATCACGTTATTGAGTACAACTACTTTGGACCACGACAAGTATTAGGCGCAAACGGTGGTGAAACGCTGCGTATTGGCACCAGCCATTTTTCCCGGGAATACGCCAACACATTAGTGCAATACAACTACTTTGATCGTACCAGTGGTGAGCACGAGATCATTTCCAACAAATCCAGTGGAAACACCTTCAAAGGCAACGTATTTTTCGAAGCCCAAGGCACATTAACCATGCGCCATGGCCATTACACCACGGTAGAAAATAACTACTTTTTAGGCAACCGAAAACCCAATACCGGTGGTATTCGAATTATTAATGAACACCAAACCGTGAATAACAATTACCTCTATGGATTAACCGGCCGCCGTTTCCGCGGCGCACTGGTGATCATGAATGGGGTGCCAAATTCACCGCCAAACCGATACGACCCCGTTATTGATTCGGCCATGAATAATAACGTGGTAATCGATAGCGATTACATTCAGCTTGGTGCGGGTGCCGACGAAGAACGCTCTGCGCCGCCCACCACCACTGAAATGAAAAACAACATTATATTGGGTAAGCAAAACCTCAACCCTATCACTGTTTTTGATGATGTATCCGGCATTGAATTTGCTGGCAACTTCCTTAACCAAGATGCTCAAAACCCCATTGGCCGCGGATTTACCAAGGTGCCCTATGCCATTTCTAAAAACGAAAATGGCTTGTATGTGCCAGACTCGTCGTTACTCCATGCCATTGACTTCGGCGACGTCAAATTACCGGTTGAAAAGGCTGACACAGGGGCGCCCTATTACCCTAAAAAAGACCATCAGGTGGCGTTTAAAAGTGGCAAAACCATTACCGTTAAACCCGGCATAGATACCTTAGCTAAGGCACTGGCAAAAAGTGAAGCCGGCGATATTCTGGTTCTTGAAAATGGCGCTGACTACCTGCTCACTCGCTTTGCTACCGTACACCACCCCATCACCATTATGGCCAAAGCCGGTGACAAACCGGTGATCCGTTCTGAAAAACCGGCGTTTATTGTCATTGAAAATGGCGGCGCGCTGGAAGTGGAAAACCTATGGTTTGACGGCGCTGCATCACCGGATTACAAAGGTAACAGCATCATTAGAACCAGTCGCTATTCCATGAATATCAATTACGCATTGTCAGTGAAGAACGTGAAAGTCACCGATCTTGATATCAATGGTTACTTCTATTTCTTCAAAGCCCATCCAGGTACCTTTGCCGATTATATTGAGATCCTGGATTCTGACATGCACAACATTACCGGAGCCGTCCTGTCCCTTGATAAAGAAACCGAAGATCTGGGCGTTTACAGCGTAGAAAATCTGACCATAAAAGGAAACACCTTCTCTGATATCGAGGAAGAAGTGGTTACGGTATACCGTGGTGGATTTGATGAAAGTACCTTTGGTCCTATGGTCACAGTATCAGATAACGAGATAACAAATGTAGGGAAAGGAAAAACTCACAGAACCGGTGCATCCATGTATTTTCATGGTGTACAGAATCTGCAAATCAACGATTCGACCTTTAAAGATAGCGCACCGATTTCCTTGTACCTCACCAATGGCGAACCCATTACGGTACTTAAAAACCTTAACATGATTAACACGCCTGAAATTAAATCCAATAGTGATGCCTATACGGCAACCCATATCACCTATCAATAAAAGCAAGTCACAAGATCGCCAGCCTATATCCCCTAGGCTGGCGTTACACTTGACGCCCCAACCCTTCCAGTAAGCTCTTTTGTCCTATGTAGTATTATAATATTACCTACTCCTGCCTTAGATATGCTCATATGAATAAGTTGTAACAGTGAAATTTACACTCTATTAACAGGACAAGGTTATGAGCAAAATATTAATGATTACCGGCGATTTTGTGGAAGATTATGAAAATATGGTGCCATTTCAGGCGCTTCAAGCCTGTGGGCATGATGTTGATGCCGTCTGTCCGGATAAAAAAGCCGGCCAAACCGTAAAAACCGCTATCCACGATTTTGAAGGTGATCAAACTTATACTGAAAAACCTGGCCACAACTTTGCGTTAAATGCGAGTTTTGATGACGTTAATGTGGACGATTACGACGGCTTGTATATACCCGGCGGTCGTGCCCCAGAATACCTGCGCTTAAATAACAAGGTAATCGCTATGGTAAAAGCCTTTTTCGACGCCAATAAACCGGTAAGTTCTATTTGTCATGGCCCACAACTGCTGGCTGCCGCAGGCGTACTTGACGGTAAAAAGGTATCTGCTTATCCTGCTTGCGAACCGGAAATCAAATTGGCAGGCGCCACTTACGTCAGTGTCGGCATGGATGAAGCCATTACCGATGGAAAACTGGTCACAGGGCCTGCATGGCCTGCACACCCAGCATTGCTGCGTCAGTTTATGGCTTTACTGTAATCTATTGATTCAATTGGGAGGTTTTCATGTGCAGCTTGTTCATCAATGCGGATCCAAACTTGTGGAAGAGTACCACCCGCTCATTGCGCATTGATGGTGTGGTGACATCAATACGCATGGAAACCTTTTTTTGGAATATTCTGCAAGAAATTGCCTATCGCGACGATCTCGCCATCAACCAACTCATCACCAAGTTGTACCTTGAATCACTGGATGCCGATCACGATATCGGTAATTTCACGTCCTTTTTACGGGTCTGCTGTACCCGTTACCTCTCCATGGTGGCCGATGGTCATATTCAACGGGACAGTCTTCACCCACTTGGAGATATGGATGCCCAAAACCTGATCACTAAAGAAGCCCACTCTCTTGCCAAGCGTAAATCTCGCTTCTCAATGCCCCGCACAGATAAACATTAAAGCTTTGTAAATATGTAAAGATTTATCGAGCTAGTTTTTCGCCCTTACCCATAAAGGCTTATGGAACGGACGTTGACAAACCTTGCATTTGCAAAGTTGTTATAATATAACATAATGAAATTTTAACCCCGATATGGATGTGAGATGAAAAACAGGACCCAATTGGCGGTGCTTATGGGCATGCTACTGCCCGGTGCTGCCATGGCTGCAACGATAAACGGAGAGGCGCTAAACCAAGATGGTACGCCCCTTAAATATGCAACAGTAGAGATTGAATCACTGAACGTCACAGTCACTGCCGACAAAGACGGTAAGTTTACCTTGCCGGATCTTGCTCAAGGTGAGTATGTACTGCACATTGTGTCCCCAGGTTACGCGCACCTTCATCAAGCCGTACAAGTTAAAAATGGTGCGGTTGCGCCCATCTCATTTTATCTGAAACGTTCTCCCATCGAAGTGGTTGATATTGTTGCCTCGCCCATGCACATGTCCATTATGGAATCGGCGGCACCGGTAAGCGTATTAAGTGGCGAAACCCTGCGCCGTCAACAAGCCTCAACACTCGGAGACACATTAGAAAAGCAACCGGGAGTGCAAAGTAACTTTCATGGCAATGTGGCCAGTACGCCCATCATTCGCGGCTTAAGCGGCCCGCGAGTTTTAATAGCTCAAAACGGGTTGGATGTCAGTGATGTATCACGGGTCGGTCCCGATCACTCAGTAGCATCTGAGGCATCTACGTCTCAGCAAATAGAAGTATTGCGTGGTCCGGCCACCTTATTTTACGGCAGTGGTGCTATTGGTGGCGTCGTCAACGTGGTGGACGGACGGGTTCCCACTAGCAATGACACTCGAGGCGAATGGTCACTGGAAACTGATTCGGTGAACAATAAAAAACTGGCGGCATTTAACGTCACAACCGGTGCTGATGACATCGGCTTTTACGCCGATGGTTATTGGCGCGAAACCGATGATTATGACACCCCCGTAGCCCCTGACATTGACGACCCTGATGGCGCTCACACGGTTGAAAACAGCGCCGAAGAATCAAATGGTTTTACCCTAGGAACGAGTTATCTGTTTGATGAAGGCTATCTGGGGATCGCGGTAGAACAATTTAACCGTGAATACGGTATTCCCGGTCACTCTCATGGGGATGAAGAGGATCTGGACGAGGAAGAACAAGTCTACGCAGACCTTGAACAAACCAAGGTACAGCTGCTTGGTGAGTATAATGTAAACGGTGAATGGCTAAGACAACTACAGTTTAAAGCAGGCTACACCGACTATGAACATGCAGAAATCGAATTAGGAAGCGTTGGTACCCTGTTTGAAAATACCACCCAAGAAGTGCGTCTTGAACTGCTGCATAATAAAATTGCCAACTGGAATGGCGGCATCAGCTTGCATTACAAAAATGCCGACGTTTCAGCTCAAGGCGAAGAAGCCTTTACCCCACCCTCGGAAACCCAATTGCTGGCACTTGGTATCATGGAAGAACGGCATTTTGGCGACTTTTTAGTTCAGCTTGGTGCTCGAATCGAACGGGTGACTATCGATGCCCCCAATGTGCTACTGCCCGAACTGAGCGCACACAATCACGAAGACGAGGAAGAAGAAGACGAGCACGACCATGATCATGAGGAAGAAACCAGCGTAAGTCGAGTTTTCGCCGTTGACCAAACCTTCACCCCGGTCTCTGTCTCTGCCGGTATCGTGTGGGATTTCACGCCAGGCTACAATGTGGCACTGTCTGTATCTCGTTCTCAACGGGCACCCTCTGCCTCTGAACTCCTTTCTTTTGGTCCTCATATTGGTACAGGCACTTATGAAATAGGCGCCTTGTTCGCCCTCAGTGGCGATGAGGATGCGGCCTTTGCCTTGTCTGGCCAGGCTATCGATTTGGAAACCGCCAATAATATCGACATCAGTTTTAGAAAAACAGATGGCGATATCGGCTTTGTATTTAACGTATTTTATAACCAGGTAGATAACTACTACTACCAAACCAACACCGGTTTATTTGCCGAAAGCAGTCATGATCACGATCACGGCGAAGAAGAGGCCGAAACCGACGAGCATACTGACGAGCTACCGGTTTACCTATTTGGTGCTGATGATGCCATTCTTCATGGTTTTGAAGCCCAAATAGCATGGCAGGTTACCGATACCTTTAAAGCACAGATCTTTTCCGATTATGTCAGAGCCCGTTTAAAAGATGGGGGCGACTTGCCACGTACACCGCCCTTAAGATTTGGTACCCAACTCAGTTACGAAACAGAACAATATAGCGCGCACTTGGACATTACCCACTACGGCGAACAAGATCGTATTGCTGATTATGAAACCACAACTGACAGCTACACCTTAGTAGACGCCGTTGTCACCTATAATACGCAACTCTTTCAACAGGATATCGCCTTATTCTTAAAAGGCACAAACCTTACCGACACAGAAGCCCGTGTTCACACTTCATTTTTGAAAGATCTGGCGCCACGCCCCGGACGCAGCATCGGCATTGGCCTTAGAGGCTACTTCTAAATTTTTCAAATAATACGATTAAAAGGAACTCAATAATGAACACAAGCAGAAAGCTTAGCTACTTGGCCGTACTTATAGGCACGATCTTATTAACCGGTTGTGGCGATGCCGAAACCAATATCGTAGAGCAAGATCCCATTGTCGAGGACGATGATGATGGTGATCACGACCATGACGACGAATACACCATTGAAAGCTTAGGCCGGTTATCTGTCATGGATGCCGACACAAACGCCCTTGCGATATATGATTTGGATGATGGCAGCTTGCTCGATAGCTTTTCCGTTACCTATTCAGGCAGTGCCTTAAGCAGTTCGGCGGATTATCGCTTTGCCGTGATCACCAGCCGTAGCAACGATTTAGTCGAGTTTGTCGATAGTGGTTTATGGCGTGAAGATCATGTGGAACATTTACATGATTATGCGCAAGATCCAGTTATGTCTGACTACACCCTAACGGGTAGCAGTCCCACACATGTGGTTACCCATGATGGACAGATGGCGGTATTTTTTGACGGCGATGCCGACAGCAGTCAGGTTTCATCGGTTACCGTGCTTACCGACACCAATATAGCTGCACAATCAGATGACCTTGCTTCATTAACTTTCGATGTGAATATGCACGGTGTGGCTGAGCCCGTGGATGACATGTTAATTACCACTGTACGCAGAGAGGATAGTGACACCTTGTCCGCCAACCCTATTTTGCCAGACAGTGTGGGTATTTATCACCTTCACGACGGTGAATACGAACAGGAACAATTGTTCGCCGGTGAATGCCCAGACTTACACGGTGCAGCGGTAAACGACGATTATGCCGTGTTTGGATGTAGTGATGGCTTGTTGGTGCTACATGCCCATGACGAAGTCTATGAATCGACAAAAATTGGCAACACCGATGAGCTAACCGATACCCGCATCGGCAGCGTTTACGCCCATCATGATGCTGATACCTTTTTCGGCATTGCCTCGGTATCGGGAGAAAGCGGCGCAATCATCATGGCTATTGCCCCAGATGAAAGTGAAATGGAAGTGGTTGACTGGGAGCCTCAAACCGATGCAACACCCGTGAGTTATGGCTTCTCCTTTGATGGCGAGCACTTCTTGATTTTAGATGATCAAGGCTACCTTTCTATCTTAACGGCGCATCTGCACGATGATCACGAACATTGGGAAGTCACTGCCCGTGTTGACATCAGTGATGAAGATCTCACCACCATGCCCGAAGGCGTCAGCTTCAGTATGGCCATATCACAAAATGCCCATACAGTTTATGTTGCCGATCCCATTGCAGGGCACGTTCTTACCGTAGATTTGGATGACGCAGAGGTAACAAGCGATATTGAATTAACCGTGACACCGGCTGCCATAAGCTGGCTGGGCATTGCCGAAGAACACTAGATAAATCACCATAAAAAAACCGCCGATTTTTCTGGCGGTTTTTTTTATGTTTAGCCCCTTAATATCTTTCAAAATCATGTTCTCGTACATCGTCCGGCTGCCCTTCAAAAGGCGTGATGCTCACCGCATCCATCAAGTAGGCAGATGATCCCATGGGATCTTCAAACATAGAGGTTTGTAAAATGCCACTTACCGAAATAGGCTCGTTAATCTTTTCTATTTTTAATCCACCGGGCGTGCGTACATACACCATTTGATTAGGCGAAGGCGGTGGAAAATGGATACAAGCGCCATAATAAGGCACCAGAAAAAAACTCAGTATTTCATGTTCATCACCGGTGTCCATTGGCACGATAAAGCCGCTTAATTGAACCGACAGATTATTCATTTCAGGCACGGTTTCCATTGAATGGCGCAATGACTGATATTGGTCATCAAATGACGCTTGTAGTGCGGTAAAAATTTGTTCATGCAGCGGTAGGTCGACATTGGATTGATACTTTTGAAACACCTCGAACTCATCTTCAGGCAATAAGGTACTCCAGCCAATAATCCGGCGGGGTTGCCCTTCAAAGCGCTGCTGCAACAAGGGATCATCGGTAACATACACAGAGTTAGCACGTGATACGATCTGGGATACCAAGGCTGTGATGGAAGACGCCTTTAACACTATACCCACCCCACCAAGACACACTAAAGCCAATAGAATAGTGCGTGGTCTGCGGAAATAATTTGCTAATTTCATGAGAAAACCCTACGTTTAAAAATGGCATTAACAAGACCGCAGTAAGCGATTACCCAACCTCATTGAACACTAAAGACAAAGGTAGACAGCTATGTTATAACATAGTTTAGTTATGGTGGTTAATTATCTAATATTAAAGACGATGTTTTCCGCCTCCTATCACCTTGCCACGCCATGGGATAAAGGGCTAACCCACTATGAAAATAAACAACCTGCTTGTTATTGTAGCAAGCTTTCTCGTTCTATCCTGCACCACCGAAACCCCACAAGTTAACACTCCTGATACGGTCACCGAACAGCCTCTAAAAGTGGCAACATGGAATACAGAGCACCTCGCTTCGCCGGCTTTGTCAGGTTGTAAACCCAGACAGCCATCAGAACTAGAAGCAATGAAACGCTATGCCAAATCCTTGGATGCCGACATCATTGCCCTGCAAGAAGTGGCATCGAAAGCCGCCGTAGCGGCGATTTTCCCTGAGCCAACATGGCAAATTATTTTGTCGGCCCGCCCCGATAGTCCCGCTTATGAATGTCGGGGTTCGGGCTATACATCGACACAACAAAAAGTGGCTTTTGTGGTAAAAAACGCCCTGCCGATTTCCCATATCGAGACCTTCAAAGCATTAGCACTGAACATGCCGGGCTTGCGTTACGGATTAGCCATTACGGTGGATGAAGTGTCAGGCCCCATCACGTTGTTGAATGTACATTTAAAAAGTGGCTGCTTTGTTGATGATTACCAATCCAGCGATGAGCGATCATGCCAAATTTATGGCCGTCAAGCCTCCGTCTTAGAAGATTGGGTAGCCCAACAACAAGCTGCCCATCACAAATTTGTTATCATGGGCGATTTTAATCACCGGCTTTCCTTACCCCAAAATCGGTTTCGTCATGCCCTATTAAGCACAACACCCAGCCCTATTCTTGCCACTGATAACATGACTGGCTGCCACCCCCGTTATCCGGTGCCCATTGATCATATTATCCTAGGGGGGATCTCTGCCTCATCCATATTGTCACCGGTTCAGGTACATCCTTATGCTGACATGCACGAAGCGGCCATGTTAAGTGATCATTGCGCCGTTTCCTTAGCAATTATGCCTTAAGTCAGGCGTAATGCACATCGTACGGCGCGTGATGGTTTGCTAGAAGACCCATCTTCGGAAATAATAGCGCTCAGTGAACGAACAACAGGAAGTGGGGACGACCCCACCGCTCAATTTTCATCGGGGACGGCCTCATAAAAATTGAGAGGTATTGATGAACTGGATCTTTGTATTTGCTGCGGGCATTTTAGAAGTGTGCTGGGCGGTAGGGCTTAAATATTCTGATGGCTTTACAAAGCTCTGGCCGTCGGTTTTCACCGTGGTTTCCTTAACGGCCAGCTTTATTTTACTGGGATTGGCGCTAAAAAGTTTACCCGTTGGCACCGCCTACGCCATCTGGGTGGGGATCGGCGCCCTCGGCACGGCGGTCATGGGGATCCTTTTATTCGATGAATCTTCAGACGTGGTAAAGCTCGTTAGCTTAGGCTTAATATGCGCAGGTATTGTTGGCCTTAAAGTATCCCAAGCTTAAATTGACAACAAACCTGCGAGCACACTACAGGTTCTGGTGTGGGCCGAACAATTCGTAATGGATCTGATTATCCGCCACACCTGCATCCAGCAGCTGTTGTTTTATTCCCAACATAAAGGGCAATGGTCCACACAGATAAAACTCGCCGTCATTCAGCGGTAGCTGGGATTTTATCGCAGCAATATCCATTCGGCCTTCAAACTCACCCTCTTTGAGTTCGCCAGCGCGTTCATACCAGGTATAAACCGTTAAGTTCAGCGCACTTTGCAAGGATTTAACGTGTTCTTTAAATGAATGCTGACCTTCATGAATGCAAGCATGCAAATAGCTAACGGGGCGCTGCGTCTGTTGTTGGACTAAGGTATCCAGCATAGCTTGCATCGGCGTGAGCCCTACGCCTGCTGAAATCAGCACCACGGGAGCGTCGGATTGTTGAAGGAAAAAATCCCCTGCCGGTGGCATCGCTTCGATTTCATCACCTTCGTTAACATGATCATGTAAATAGTGGGATAAAACCCCCGCAGCATCAACCTCACCATCCCGTTTCACGCTAATACGGTAGGTTTTACCATTGGGTGAGGTAGATAAAGAGTATTGTCTAATTTCGTCGTAATCACTGCCTTGGGGACGCACTTTCACGCCTAAGTATTGACCTGGAAGATAATCAATCACTGGGCCACCATCTACGGGGGCCAACACGAAGCTTGTCACCAGTTCAGACTCCGGTGTTTTAGAAACAACACGAAAACGACGAAAATCTTTCCAGCCGCCTTCTTTTTGCGCCCGTGATTCGTACAATTCACCTTCTACCTTGATGAAGATATCGGCCAGTTGACCATAGGCGGCAGTCCAGGCCTCTTCAACTTCAGGGGTAAAGTCATCAGGGGCAAGCTCTCGCAGGGTTTCAATAAGATGATGGCCGACAATCGCATACTGCTCAGGCTGAATATTAAAGCTGGTATGCTTATGGGCAATACGCATCACCGCGTCGGTGAGTACATCCAGTTTATCAATGTTTTGGGCATAGGCCGCAATGGCCGCGAAAAGTGCCGCAGGCTGACGGCCACTTTTTTGGTGAGTCATATTAAACACATTTTTTAGCTCAGGATTATGCTTAAACATGCGCACATAAAAATGTTCAGTAATGGCCGTGCCGGCAGAAGCCAGTAAAGGAATGGTCGCTTTTACAGTATCGATATGAGTTTGACTTAGCATGGGTACACTCTAGTTAACGTAAAATGAGGAATAAAAGAAAAAAGCGGTTTTTCGATTACAAAGAAAGACTACTTAACCCTTCACATAGCTAACTTCATGCCAATTAAAATATCACTTAATATCAATAATTTATAAATACAAAGTCAATTATGTGTCATTTTGACATAATACAAAAAGAGTCAAAATGACTAAATCGTGTCATAATATATCTTTGTATTTAGGGTGACGCCATAATGACCAAGTTATCCAACCATGCACTTGTCAATTTTGCCATGGATTTAACCGCCGCATTAGAGCACAGCAATATCTATGAAAGCATCATAGGTGCCGTATGTGCCACCATCAACTGTGATGCCGCAGCGCTATTAATTTACCAAAAAGGCGTTCTTGAGCCGATGGCGCAACGGGGGCTAAGTCCCGATCTCATGGGCCGGCGCTTCGTGCTTGATGAGCATCCTCGGCTACACCAGATATGCCAACGCAAAGTCGTAATGCGGTTTCCCGCAGACTCGCCGTTACCGGATCCCTACGATGGCATGGTTATCGGTCACAGTGAAGATATGTCCGTACATTCGTGTATGGGCTTACCCTTATACAAACACGCCCAGCTTATGGGCGTACTGACCCTCGATAGCATAGAGCCCAATGTGTTTGATCAACTCGACGATGGTGCCCTCGATGTGATGGCTGAATTGGTTTCGCGGATCCTGGCCACGGCCCGCCGCATGGACAAACTTGAAAGCCAGTCATCTCACACACAAAACATATTGCGGGAATTAAATGAACAGGCAGGCGGGAAACATAACTCGGCAGAAATGATTGGCAATAGTAAAGCCATAAAAAAGCTCAGCAAAACCATCCGCCTGGCGGCACCTTCCGATTTAACCATTCTCATTGAAGGGGAAAGTGGAGTGGGCAAAGAGCTTGTCGCCCGCGCCATCCATCAGCAATCTAACCGTAAAGACAAGGCACTGGTTTACGTCAATTGCGCAGCAATCGCCAGACACCTCATAGAAAGTGAATTATTTGGTCATGTCAAAGGGGCGTTTACCAGTGCCAGCGAAGACCGCCAAGGCAAATTTCTACTGGCCGATGGTGGCACCTTGTTTCTTGATGAAATTGGCGAACTACCGCTAGAAGTGCAAGGAACATTATTACGGGCGATTCAAAATCAGGAAATTCAGGTGGTAGGTAAAGACCGACCGGTAAAAGTGAATGTGCGCATCGTAGCCGCCACAAACCGACGTATGGAAGAAGAGGTAAAAGCCCGCCGTTTTCGCGCCGATTTATACCACCGCCTAGGCGCCTTTCCCATCCACGTGCCCCCGCTAAGACAGCGACGGGATGATATTCCGCTATTGGCCGGTTATTTTGCGGAACAAACCCGGCGTAAATTGGGCTTACAACAACTCACTTTGGCCAGACAAACCCTGTCACACCTGATTGCATACCCATGGCCAGGAAATGTCCGTGAATTAGAACACGTGATCTCCAGAGCTGCATTGTACGCCAGGGAAGAAACCCCTCAGGGCATTACCATTATTACCCCTAAACACCTCAATGAATTAAACAGTGAACAAACGCTGCTCCCTTCTGTCAGTGAGAACACTCTCTCTAAGCAAGCTGTCGTCGATGACACCACAAATCACCCCATTAGTTTAAAAGATCAGACTCAGGCCTTTCAGCGTGAACTGATTTTAAAAACCTTAACGCAGTACAAGGGAAACTGGTCAAAAGCAGCCAAGCAATTATCTGTAGATAGAGCGAATTTAGCACGCCTTGCTAAGCGCATTGGCATAACGGTAAATAAGCAGGTGACAAGCCAATAACGTGCTCAAAAAAGTCGCAAAGCCACGAGAACGACTACAAAAAATGTCATTTCAATGTGAAAGATCTCGCTATTCTATCGTCAAGGAAAGGCTAATCACCGACAGGATCTCACCTTGTCGGTGATATTTCGTCATTAACCGTTTTTCGCTAGTGCAGTTTTAATTTTGGCCCCACAAAGTTACTGACTTTACGGCCGAGTAACGTCATGGTGCCCTTAAACCAGCCATGAACGGAAAACTGATGCATATTGTACAAAGAGATATACACCAAGCGGGCTAACCGGCCTTCAATGAACATGCTGCTGTTCACCAGAGAGCCCATTAAACTGCCCACCGTACTGTACTTACTTAAATGCACCAGTGAGCCGTAATCTTTATAGGTGTATGCTTTCATCGGTATGTGGTTGAAAATACCCATGATATTTTCTGCCGCCACGGTCGCCATTTGGTGAGCAGATTGGGCCCGAGGCGGTACCCAGGAACCGTCTTTTTGCTTAAAGCCACAACAATCACCAATTACAAAAATATGATCATCGACGGTGCTTTGTAGATATTCATTCACCAACACCTGATTGGCTTTATTGGTCTCAAAAATCCCCATATCCACAAGAAAATCCGGCGCTTTAACCCCCGCAGACCAAACCAATAAATCCGCCTCGATAGTGTTACCTTCTTTGGTCACAAAACCGTCTTTGGTGGCCTCAGAGACCATGGCTCCTTCTAGCACTTGAATTCCCAAATCGGTGAGGGCTTTTTTCGCCGCTCCGGCAATACGCTCGGGTAACGCCGGTAAAATACGTGGGCCGGCTTCAATAATGGAGACTTGCAGCCGTTCGGCTGACATCTCTGGCATACCGTATGCCCGCGCCAAATTGGCCACATGGTGTAATTGTGCCGCTAATTCAGTCCCAGTTGCCCCACCGCCAACAATGGCAACGTGCAAGGCCGTTTGTTCGGTGCACGATTGGTTGATCCGCAGCAACTGGTTTAACAATGCTTTGTGAAAGCGTTCCGCCTGAGCCAGAGAGTCGAGAAAATAGCAGTTCTCGGCCACACCTGGGGTGCCAAAATCATTACACACACTGCCCATGGCCAATACCAGGTAGTCATAATCAATGGTGCGCTCGGGAAGGATTTGGTTACCCTCTTCATCATTAAGGGGATCCAACACAATTCGCTTATTTTGTTGATCCAGATGGCGCATATTACCCAATTGAAACTGAAACTTGTGCCTTACTGCATGCATTCGATAGTCAACGCCATCGGAGTTTTTATCGATGACACCGGCAGCAACCTCATGCAATAACGGTTTCCAAACATGGGTTTTACTGCGGTCGACCAAGATAATTTCCGCTTTTCCTTTACGACCCAGCTTTTTACTTAAGCGTGTAACCAGCTCAAGTCCTCCCGCGCCCCCGCCTACAACGACGATTTTTTTCATGGTGGATCCTTAAATTCAATTTTTCCAGCTATAACATGCCAGTAGGGCATCTCATAGCTCGAAAAACTGACGACTCAAAACCCCGTTTTGTACACATAACGCAATAATGAAGAAAAAGAGAGATGGATGTCGGATGCGGCACTTATATCAGGACATCCATCCTATTTATCAATGAATAAAACGACTAATCCTATAATTTAAAGGACGATTCGGAAAAACCGGATTATCCCTTAATCACCTTTAGCGGTAGCCATTATTCTCTCGTAATAACGAGGGCACAAATAGTAAGCATAAAACCCCAGTCTGAGAAGCGATATTAGAGGTCTATTATGGGCTATTTCTCTACGACTCTTTAACCCGACCTGAAGCCACTGGCATACCTACTACTTTGGTACCAATACCATGGTGCCGTTATTGCAAAAGACTAAAGTGTAACGGAAAAGACCCTATCGGGGAGTTTTCAATTTTGTCCCCGACAACAATACTCGTTACACATCACAACAGTCTTCTGACAACGCATCAGAGACATGGGTGAGAGCGACCCGGGATCGAAGTTCATGTTGCTCAACCAAATAAAAATTCAATTTAAAAAGGTAAAACACATGAACAACCAAAACAAACGCCTTAAATTACGACCTGTTGCCTTCGCCTTAACCACCTTCGTTAGCACCGCCTCTTTTGGCGCGATCACACTGTATGACGATAGCGAAGTGGGCACCGTCTCTGTGGACGCCTCATTTAACACCTTTTATGCAAACAGCAGTACTGACAGTGAAATCACTGGCATCGAACGGGATCAATCCCGGGTAAAAATGGGCTTCCTACCCAACTGGTTGGGAATGAATTTCAGTAAAGACATCAACGGCCTGAAAGTGGGTGGACGCAGTTCATTTTGGGTCAGTATTAATGACAGTAACTCAGGCTTGACCTCTACCGGCATTGATGTCAGACAATTTTACGCCACCGTAGGAGCCAACTGGGGCGAAATATTAATTGGTAAAGATTTTACCCTGTTTAACCGCAGCAATATTTTTATGGATGAGATGCTACAAGGCTACGGTAACGTTAATGACACCTTAGGGCTGATTGACGGTCAAGGCGTGTCCTTCGGTAACATTGGTAGTGGTTACACCTATCCCTTCCCTACCGCTCAAATTACTTACCGTTCACCGGAATTTGGCGGTGGCTTCAAACTGGCGGTGGGACTGATCGATCCATCAAACACCTCTACCGATGACGGCGCCAACAGAGAAAGCGAAGAGAGTCGGCCTCGTATCGAAGCAGAACTGACCTACACCACTAAGTTTGACGACGGCATGTTCAATGCGTGGGTTGGATTCCTGAACCAAACAACTGAAAGTGATATCGAAGGAGATGTGGACTCCAACGGCGTGTCTTACGGCGCAAAAGTTAACCTGGGTAGTTTTGCTTTACATGCCTCAGGTTTCTCTGGCGATGCCATCGGATTTTTACTTGGCCCTACGGACAACGCCCTGGATTTACAAAGTCTCTTGTATGAAGAAGGTGACGAAGTAGAAAGCAGCGGGTATCTGGTACAGGGCTCTTACAAAACCACCAATAACCGCTTTGTTTTATCTTACGGCAACACAGAAGTGGAAACCGAAACCCCTTGGGAAATGGACGCCACCCAGGCGGCATGGTTCTACAACGTCAACAGTAATGTGACCTTCGTACTTGAATACAGCATGAACGAAATATCCATCGGAGATGCGACGGAAGACACCGATACCATTGCCATTGGTGGCATTGTGAATTTCTAAGCCCTGGCTTTCATTGCCAGAGAAAACCAGGACACTCATTTCCGGTCACCGGGGCCGGAGCAACAGGGCACTATCATTACTCTGTAAGCTAAATCCCGGCATCTGGCAACGCTTTTAAAATTGAAAACCGGAGTAATAATTATGATTTACGCAGCACCTGGACAACCAGACTCAGTAGTAACGTTTAAAGAACAATACGGCAACTATATTGGTGGCGAATGGGTCGCCCCAGTAAAAGGTCAGTACTTCGACAACGTTTCGCCGGTGAACAACGAAGTGTTCTGTTCCATTCCTCGCTCTACCGCAGAGGATATTGAACTGGCACTGGATGCCGCTCACAAAGCAAAAACTGCTTGGGGCAAAGCTTCCGTCACCGAACGTTCTAAATTGCTTCTTAAAATTGCCGATCGCATTGAAGCCCACCTTGAAACACTTGCGGTAGCGGAAACCTGGGACAACGGTAAAGCCGTGCGTGAAACACTGAATGCCGATGTACCCTTAGCCGCCGATCACTTCCGTTATTTCGCCGGTTGTATCCGTGCTCAGGAAGGCGGCATCAGTGAAATCGACAACAACACCGTGGCCTATCATTTCCACGAACCCCTTGGCGTAGTAGGGCAAATCATTCCCTGGAACTTCCCCTTGTTAATGGCTGCCTGGAAACTGGCTCCTGCCTTGGCGGCGGGTAACTGTGTTGTGCTTAAACCGGCAGAACAAACTCCAGCCTCTATTCTGGTATTCGCTGAACTGGTGGGTGACCTGTTACCTCCCGGTGTCCTCAATATTGTCAATGGTTACGGCGCTGAAGCTGGACAAGCCCTGGCAACGAGCACACGGATTGCCAAAATTGCTTTTACCGGCTCCACCCCGGTTGGCGCACACATTCTAAAATGTGCCGCGGACAACATTATTCCATCAACCGTAGAACTGGGTGGAAAATCGCCTAACATTTACTTTAGCGATGTAATGAAACAAGAAGACGAGTTCTTGAGCAAATGTGTGGAAGGTATGGTTCTCGCCTTCTTTAACCAAGGCGAAGTCTGTACCTGTCCTTCCCGTGCATTGATTCAGGAAGATATGTATGACGACTTTATCTCACTCGTTGTAGCACGTACGCAGCAAATTAAACGGGGTAACCCGCTGGATACGGAAACTCAAGTGGGTGCCCAGGCCTCTGCCGAACAATATGACAAGATCTTAGGTTATCTGGAATTGGGTAAAAAAGAAGGTGCTGAAGTGCTTATCGGTGGTGGTCCAGCCAATATCGAAGGCTTCAGCAAAGGCTTTTATATCGAACCTACACTGCTTAAAGGCCGCAATGACATGCGGGTTTTCCAGGAAGAGATCTTCGGTCCTGTGGTGGGCATTACCACCTTTAAAGACGAAGCCGAAGCCTTGGCCATCGCCAACGATACCGAGTTTGGTTTAGGTGCCGGTTTATGGACACGGGATACTAACCGCGCTTATCGCATGGGTCGTGGTATTCAAGCAGGACGGGTGTGGATGAACTGCTATCACGCTTACCCTGCCCACGCTGCCTTTGGTGGTTATAAGAAATCAGGGGTGGGCCGTGAAAACCACAAGATGATGTTAGATCATTATCAGCAAACTAAAAACATGCTGGTGAGCTATGACATCAACCCTCTGGGCTTTTTCTAAAAGCGTTGCCTGAGAAGGCGTAAGCCAGGCATCCGTTGACACAACGGATGCCATTTTCTCCTTCGTTATGGCCACCCAAATAGCACCAATAATATAAGGAACCATCATGCCTAAGTTCATCATAGAGAGAAATATTCCCGATGCAGGTAAACTCACCGCACAGCAGTTAAAAGAGACGTCGGATAACTCCTGTTGCGTGCTCAATAATCTTGGCCCCCAAATCCAATGGGTAGAAAGCTATGTCACCGCCAACAAGGTCTATTGCGTGTACATTGCCCCCGACGCTGACATGATCCGCAAACACGCCGAAGAACTCGGCCTGCCGGCAAATGAAATCAATCAGGTAACTAGCATTATCGACCCCACTACGGCTGAGTAGTGTGTCTAATGAAAAGCGTAGTGAGTGTATTGCTGCTAGCCGTCAGCAGCCTCCTTTTTTCCCCCGCGCTTTTTGCGGCCAATACCTTACGGGTGGGGGTTTTGCAGTATGGCACCGTCAACTGGGAAATCCAGACGATACAGGAACTCAAGCTCGAGAAAACCTATAACGTATCGTTATCTGTGGTGCCTCTCTCCTCTCCCCAAGCGCTCCTTGTTGCGCTACAAGGTAACAAGGTGGATGTCATACTCAGCGATTGGTTATGGGTAGTACGGCAACTAGAAATGGGCCGCCACTATCGCTTTTCCCCCTATTCCACCAATGCCGGACATCTCGTTGTGAATGGCCAGGCCAACATCGAAACGCTACAGGATCTGAAAAACAAAACCCTGGGTGTGGCCGGTGGGCGAGAGAACAAAAACTGGGTGTTATTTCGTAGTTACATCAACCAAACAACCGGTTTAATTGCAAACAAAGATTTCACGGTTAAATTCGCCGCGGCCCCTATGCTAAACGCACTGATGCAACAAGGGGAATTAGACGCCGTGATTAATTTTTGGCACTACGCGGCTCAGCTCAACGCCGATGGCATGCCCACGCTGCTCACGTTGCAACAACTGCTGGCCAAACAGGGCGTTAGCCCCTCCGTTCCCATGTTAGGATGGGTGTTTAAAGATCAATTTGCACGCGCTCACCCAAGCACCATTGCGCAGTTTCTGGCCTTATCGCAATACGCCCGCCAACAACTGCTCCGTCATGACGCAATCTGGGAGAAACTACCAGCTTTTCAACGCTTTGCAGCAAAGGCCCATGAACCTTTAAAAACAATATACCGACAAGGCGCCATCGTCACCCCACAACCTGATTTTGCAGCCAATATGGATGCGATCTATCAATACCTAAAAGCCAATCAAGGCGAGGATAACGTCACCGGCCATTTTGAACAGGTTCCAACGGATATTCTGTGGCCTTATGACTGATATCACCAACCCACAAGCAAGCATTATCCTGCGCCTGTTTGGGCCACGGCTAAATCGCTTCTTATCCTTGGTGCTTATGCTTGTTATTTGGCAAGGCGTGGTCATGCTATTTTCGCCCAACCTGTTACCGCCTCCCACAGCTGTTTTCACCCGGCTGCTAGAAGCGCTGCAACATGGCAATATGCTGTTTCATTTTGCCGAGACCTTACGACGAGTAGGGATCACCTTTAGCCTTTCGTTAATTTTCGGCTCGGCGGCAGGTTTATTGATGGGCCACTACCGGCGTATTGATGAATGGTTCGACGGCTTACTCACCCTGCTACTGAACGTACCTGCGCTGGTTACCATTATCTTGTGTTTTATGTGGTTTGGGTTAAATGAGAAGTCAGCACTGCTTGCGGTTATTATCAATAAACTTCCCAACGTGACGGTTACCTTAAGAGAAGGTGCCAGAGCAATAGACACAAAACTTCTCGATGTGGCCCGGGTCTACCATTTATCCCCTATTCGCACCTTTTTAAAGGTCTATCTGCCGCAACTCGCCCCATACCTTCTGGCGGCGGCACGAAGTGGTCTTGCTCTGGTATGGAAAATTGTATTGGTGGTTGAATTGATAGGATGTAGCAGCGGTGTGGGATTCCAATTATCCAGCTATTTTCAACTTTTTGATGTTACTGCCATTTTGGCCTACACCTTGGCCTTCGTAGCCATTGTGTACGCCATTGAAAGTCTCATTTTGCGCCCTATTGAGCGCTACGTATCACGGTGGCGACAATGTTAAACGTGCATATTAAACATAAGGCCTATGAAGGTAATGAGCCGTTGATCCGCGACTTTACCTGTACCGTTAGAACTAATGAAATTGTAGCCCTGATTGGTCCTTCCGGGGCAGGAAAAAGTACCCTGCTTAATATCATTGCTGGGCTAGATACCCATTTTCACGGAGCCGTGGCAAACAACAGTGCGAAAAACATCAGCATGATGTTTCAGGAAGCCCGTTTGATGCCCTGGTTAACGGTGCTGGAAAATATCACCCTTGTGGCACAAATCCAAAGTGCGGCTATCACAAAGCAAGCACATCAACTACTTCACCAAATCGGTCTTTCTGCCGTCGCCCATGCTTATCCCGGTCAGCTATCTGGCGGCATGTGTAAACGGGTCGCCTTGGCCCGAGCTATGTTATTTGAGCCCGATATCTTGCTAATGGATGAACCTTTTTCATCCCTTGATACGCCCTCAGCGGAAACCCTAAAACAACTGCTGATTGACCTTAAAAGTAAAAGGCCATTTAGCGTTATTTACGTAACCCATGATTTAAAGGAGGCCATTGCTATTGCCGATCGCGTGCTCGTTTTGCGCGCAAACCCTATGCAACTTGTTCATGAACAACAGGTCCATTTACCCAGACCACGTCACATGCACGATGAGGCTGTGGCCGCGTTAAGTCAGCAACTTTACGCTAAATATCCCGGTTTATTGTCAGGAAAACTGAAATATGACAATTGTATGTAAACGTAAATACATTCTTGTTAAGCAATTGTGAAAGAGATATTATTCCTCCACACATCTGGAGGATCCATGAGTCAACTATCACAACTGGCTGTCTCTCAGCAACCGCTCAACGGCGTTGCTCGTGCAGGAAGTGAAGAAGCCGACCCTGTGCTTGCCGCCGCCGAAATTTACCGGGCATTAGCGCCTTGTGAACCTACGTGCGTGGTATTTTACTGCTGTACTCGCTATCCTCTTGCCCTGTTGTCGCGAGAGCTAACTCGGTACTTCGATGACATTACCGTCATTGGCTGTACCACCGCCGGCGAAATCACCCCTCTGGGCTATCGCAAAAATAGCATCTGCGCGTTTGGCTTAAGTCAGCATTTATTTTCCGTAGAATCGGTCTTAATTGAAAACCTGACAACCTTTACCTCGGATGATTCAGACAGTTTAGTTAGCCGAATGCTGGATAATCTGAGAAAAAAGGCCGTTACCCCATCCCCCATTGAAAAGCACTGCTTTGCCCTTTCACTACTTGATGGGTTATCCGTAAAAGAAGAACTGGTTATCAATGCCCTTAGCACCAGCCTTCATGAAATTCCTTTGGTGGGTGGCTCTGCCGGTGACGATCAGCATTTTGTCGATACCCAGGTGTACTACAACGGCGAATTTTACAGTGATGCCGCGGTGATCATGCTAATCAATACGGCCTGCCGTTTTGAGGTCTTCAGTCAACATCATTTGGCGCCACAGCAAGAAAAACTCGTGGTCACCCAGGTGTCACCCGATGCCCGGGTAGTACAGGAATTTAATGCCGAACCTGCAGCGTTAGAATATTGCCGAATAAATAATCTGAAGTTGGAAGATCTTAATTCCCGCACCTTTGCACTGCACCCTCTAGCTGTTCAAATTGGCGAACAGCTTTATATTCGCAGTATCCAGCGCGTGAATGATGATCTTAGCCTGACGTTTTTCTGTGCCATCGACTCTGGTGTGGTATTAACAAAGATGACGTCCCCCGGTTTACTTTCTCACACCTCAATGATATTTAATTGTTTAGAAGAATCTGTGGGTGAAATTCAGTTATTGATTGGTTTTGACTGTATCCATCGACGTGCCGAAATTGATCAGTTCGAATTAGAATCTGATATGTCTGGGTTATATAGGGAACATAATGTCATCGGTTTTAGCACCTATGGTGAACAAATCAACGGGTTGCATCTTAATCATACCTTCACCGGTGTTGCTATAGGATATCCAAATGACCCATTCTACCCCACCTTTTCCGGCGCATAGTCCTTACCCTGCGGTTGACGATAGTAGTCATACTGATGAACTGGAACAACTGCGTTATGAAAATGAAAAATTAAAAAAGATTAACGCCGTTTTAATGCGGCGGGTAGAAATGGGCTGGGGCAACCACAGCCACGCGTACCAGTCCTTTGAAGATGCCGCCTTACTGGCAGACAAAGTAAAAGAACGCACCTACAAATTACAGCAAACCCTGCACCGGCTGGAAGAATCCAACTTACAATTGGAACACGCCCGCCATGAAGCGGAGAAAAACCGCTTATCCTCAGATCAAGATCGCCAACGCCTTACCGATGCCATCGAGAGTATTTCGGAATCCTTTGTGTTGTTTGACGCGGAACGAAAAATGGTTTTGGTTAACAGCCGTTGCCGTGAATTCTGGCGCCGGTTTAATATTCCTTTTCAATTGGGTGTCACCACATTTCAACAAATCACCGCGGCGTCTTTGCCCTTAGTTGATCATAGCTGCAAGGTACAAAAGAAAGTCAGTGCTTTTCCCAGCTCCATTACCCAAACCATCTTCAAACTAAAAGATGGCACCTGGATCCAAATGTCAGAGCGGAAAACCGCTGAAGATGGCTTAGTGGTGGTTTACACAGATATCACCAGCATTAAACAAACCGAGGAGTTGCGCTACCAGACGGCCATGGCCGAACAAGCCCAGTTACTCAAATCCACCCTAGAGAACATGACCGAAGCGGTGGCCTTGATTAATGAAAATAACGAGCTGCAAACCTGGAATCAGCAATTTGTGGAATTTGCCGAGCTGGGCAATAAAGACATTCATCGCGGCATCAAATACGATGCATTAATTGCCGATACTCCCCTTTCTCCGGTATTGGAAATGTTACCCTTGGCGCATCGGGATGACGATGGCTATTGTGAGACGGAAATCACCCTAGCCAACGGCATCGTTTTACTCTGCAAAAGCCACCTTATTGCCTCTGGTGGCATGCTAAATACCCTTACAGATATTACCGACAGAAGCCATCATCAGCGGGCGTTGCAGGAAAGCGAACAACGCATTCGCTTAATTACAGACGCCATGCCTGCCCTCATTTCATACGTCAATAAAGACATGTGCTATGAGTTTGTAAACCGGGAATTTGAAAAATGGTTCCATCGTTCCCGTTCTGAAATCATTAGCCATCATTTACAACAGGTTTTGGGCCAGGAAGAATTTAATAACCTTTATATCTATATTAAACGGGCCATGTTGGGCCAGTCGGTGAATTTTGAAGTGGAACACACGCTGGAAAACGGTAGTCAGCGGATTTCTAACAAAACCTTTATTCCCCATTTCGACCAAAACCAAAACGTGGTGGGGTTCTTTGCCCTTGAGCAAGATGTCACAGAACAAAGGCGCACCGCACAAGCCCTTAAACATGCCTACGATTACATGGAGCAGCGGGTTAATCAGCGTACCAAGAAAATTTCGGAAATTAACGCCCAGTTAAGAAAGGAAATTGAAGAGCGTCAACTTGCCCAAATCAGCTTACTGGAAGCCAAGCGGGAAGCCGATCGTGCCAACGAATCAAAGAGTAAATTTTTAGCCGCCACCAGTCATGATTTACTCCAGCCAATGAATTCGGCACGACTGTTTGTCAGTGCCTTAGCCGAACAAACTCTCAAACCCGAAGCCCAAAAATTGACCCAATCTTTAAGCTATTCGCTGGAAAACTTAGAGTCTTTAATTACCGCCCTAGTGGACATTTCCAAACTGGAAGCCGGGCTGATAGAGCCGGTGATGGATGACTTTCCCGCTGAGGAATTACTCGGCAACCTGGAAAACGAATTTCGTCCCCAAGCCGAAGCAAAAGGGCTTCACTTTCGTTTTAAAAATACCTCCCGGATTATCCATACCGATGGCTATTTATTGGCGAGAATATTGCGAAATCTCCTTTCCAATGCCATCCGTTATACCCATGAAGGCGCCATTTTACTTGGTACACGCCGTCGAGTGGAAGGCTTGGAAATTCAGGTCTGCGATACCGGTATTGGTATTCCAGCAAACAAACTCAGTGACATATTCCAAGAGTTTAACCGGGTCGATCCCAAACAACGACGCCATGATCAAGGTTTGGGGCTAGGCCTTGCCATCGTCGATAAACTCTCTACGGTCATGAAACACCGTATCCAGGTAGATTCCATTGAAGGAAGGGGGTCGTGTTTTAGTGTACTCATTCCCTACGGGAAACCGCGCTTACCCAGTGATTTACCGCCCGCGCCGATGGTCGAAGACCGCTTCAACAGTCACCTTGAAGGGGCAAACTTGCTTATCATTGATAATGACGAAGCCATCTGTCAGGGAATGGAAAAGCTGTTAGGTGGCTGGGGAATAAATGTTATCAGTGTACAAACCTTAGAAGAACTCGCGCAACCGGGTTGGCTTGAAAGCATCAAGGTGGACGTGGTAGTGGCTGATTATCATCTGGATAACAAGGATACCGGTTTTGACGCACTGGCCATGATCAAACCCGTGCTTGGCGAGACTATCCCGGTGATCATGATCACCGCTAACTATACCAATGCCTTAAGACAGGAAGTGCGAGCCCAAGGCTATTCCTTGCTCAATAAGCCAGTGAAGCCCCATAAAATGAAACTGGCCCTGTCAAACCTGATGTCACAGCGGGGAAAACAGCCAGACTAGGCGTTTGTTCATTTCCCCGTTTTTGTTTTTCTAACGCATAAGATAGTGATTAAAATCGATACTGGCGGCACACAACGCTGCTTGAATACGATTATGTACATTCAGTTTACTGAGAATTGCCGAGACATGGGCCTTCACCGTGGTTTCTGCAATATTCAGTTCATAGGCAATCTGCTTGTTCGACTTCCCTTTGGCGATACACTCGAACACCAATAATTGTCTTCGGGTTAACGCCGCGATAAGTTTTGGATCGATCTGTTGCTTGGCATTTTCATCTTTGGGTTTGCTTGCGCCACTTTTGCGAATAATATCCGGTGGTAAATAGACTTGACCCGACAGCACCTGTTCAAGGGCAGCAACGATTTGCTCACAGCTTGAAGATTTTGTAATAAACCCCACAGCACCGTATGTAAATGCCTGTAATACTACGTTTTTATCTTCCTCAGCAGAGACAATAACAATAGGAATTTCAGGGTACTGATTGCGAAAACGGACAATGCCATTTAAGCCATCCATGCCCGGCATATTTAAATCGAGTAACACCAAGTCGATATCAGGCTGGGCTTCTGCAACCTCAAGGGCGGCGTCCAGATCAGTACAGGTAATGGTCTTCGTATCGGCGATGTTTCGCTCTACGAAATCCGTAATGGCATAGCGAAACAACGGATGGTCATCAGCAACCAGGATTTCTACCATAATCGTAAACCTATTGTAAAATTATAATTAATAGTATTCAATTCCTACTGCCTGTGTCGAGCACGAATTGTCATTTTAGCGCCCCGCCTTTCGGTTATACATACCCCGTTTAGGATCATAACCGTAAATTGCAGCACCGCAGAATACTATAGCAGTGAGTGATGTTATAACAAAAGCCATGCCATTGGCCTGTTCGTATAAAGCAAAACGAATAAGCTCCACGCCATGGGTAAAGGGGTTGTACTGGGCAACGTAATACAAAAAAGTATTTGATTCTTTTAACTTCCATAGCGGATATAACGCTGAAGAAAGAAAGAACATGGGAAACACCACAAAATTCATCACCCCGGCAAAGTTTTCTAACTGACGGATAAACGACGATAGCACCAACCCTAAAGCTCCTAGCATAATGGCCGTCAAAAACAGCACCGGCGCGGCATATAGGTAACCTAGCAAACTCATCTCAATGCCAAATAACCAAGCCAACACGAAAAACGCATACACCTGCAACAGCGAAATTAGTGCACCGGCCACCAGCTTACTAACAAGTAAAAATGGACGGGGTAAAGGACTGGTTAGTAACACCTTCATACTGCCCATCTCGCGGTCATACACCATGGACAAGGAGCTTTGCATACCATTAAACAACAGGATAATGCCCGCCAACCCCGGCACGATATATACATCATAGGTAATATAGGTGCTGTATGGCGGAATAATGGCAATGCCCAAGGCGGCCCGAAACCCCGCGGCAAACACCACCAGCCATAATAAAGGCCGCACCAATGCACTCACTAAGCGCGCTTTTTGGTGCCAAAAACGTCTGAGTTCCCGTATGACGATGCCGGAAAAAGCGGCCCAGTATTTCATGGCGTCTCTCCCTGGATGAGCTGTCGATAGAGGGTTTTCACATCACTAACCCCCCGGGCGCTTAACGCCGATTCACAAGGCGCATCGAGCAAAATCTTACCCGCATGCAGCAAAATAAGATGATCATCTCTTTGCACTTCATCAACTAAGTGGGTAGAGGACAGCACCGTAATCCCCCGCTCTTTGCATAAATAACGAATGTGTTCATTAATGCTGTCACGGGTTGGCATGTCCAGCCCTACACTGGCTTCATCGAGTAGCAGGACAGCGGGATCATGAAGTAGGGCACGGGCAATCTCAACCCGTCGCCGATGGCCACCATTTAGCGCCCGAATTTTAGCGTTCTGTTTATGTTCAAGATTAAAACGGTTCAGCTCCCGGGCGATGTTGTCTTTCGCCTGTTTGGCATTAAGACCATGTAAACTGGCATGATATTGTAGGTTTTGCCGTACCGTCAGATCCGTATCTAACGTGGTTTGCTGAAACACAATTCCCATTGATGCCAAAGCTTTGCGGGGAGCTGTGCGAATAGGATAAGCATTAATGGAGATATCACCGGTGTTCGTGCTCAACAGCTGGCTTAACAGGCTAAATAAGGTGCTTTTCCCCGCCCCATTTGGCCCTAATAACGCATAGAACCGTCCCTTTTGTAGTTGCAAGGAAATCCCTTCTAGCACATTGTGTTTTTGATAAGCATAACTCAGGGACGTGACCTGTAACGCATAACTCATGGTTTCACCGCCACACCCCAAGGATAGCGACCCACTTTTATGGTTTTGATTACTTTTAGTTTGTTGACATCGATAACCGATACATCCCCGCTCACACCATTGGTGGTAAGCAGGCGGGTTTGATTATCGGCAAATGCCAGCTGCCACACCCGGCGACCCACCAAAAGATAATCTAGTACTTCGTAGGTGTTTGCATCCACCACTGCCACATGATTCGCAGGCCCTAAGGCCACAAAGGCATACTTACCGTCCGAGGTGAGTTTTACGCCAACGGGTTGTATTTTATCTCGATGGACACCGGGAATTTTAAATCGAATGGTATGGCTGATGGTACGGCTGTCCACATCGATGACCGACACAGTGCCACCAATTTCGGACGAGGCCCACAAACGTTTTCCATCTTCAGAGAATTCCACATGTCGTGGACGCTGATCCACCAGAGTATTGTCCACCAGGGTTTGGGTTTTCGCGTCTATCCAGTGCAACATATTGGTGGTCTCAGAGGTATTAATCACCCATTTCCCATCCGGGCTGGCGGCCATGCCTTCGGGCTCCACCCCCACATCAATTTGAGCGATCACATCCCGTTTTTCGGTATCCACCACCGTCACCACAGCATCGTCTTCATTGGCGATATATAAAAAACGGTTATTAGGATGGAGGGCAAATTGCTCGGGATCTTCACCGGAAGGTAAGTTGTGTATAATTTTGTGGGTGCTCACATCCATCACCTGTACCGCATCCGAATTACTGGCACAAATGTACAGATAGCGAAAATCCTGACTAAAAATAATGCCTCTGGGACGCATGCCCACCTCAAGGGTATCAATGACCGTTAAGGTGTTGGTATCAATAACAGAAAGGGTGTCATCTTTTTCATTGGTCACATAAGCGGTATCGGCTAAAACGCCGTGACTCATGAGTAATGATAAAGCCAATAACCGTTTTTTCATTTCCTTACTCCGTTATCATCTGACAGGTCACTTCCGGCTTGTCATAACCCAGGGTATCTAAATCGGTGACCGGATGGAGAAACCCTTGCTGGGGGGATTGGGACACCAGGGCATAGGCTTGAGTCAGAGGAACCGGCTGTCTTAGCTGACCATTCCACTGACGAAAAGTCAGTTTACGGCCCTTAAATGCCGCTAATTCAAATTTGTCGCTTATCAGGTAGGCATACAAGCGGTCAGGATCGTTGACACCGGTGCGGGTGACACTTTCAGCAAGGGCCCGCACCGCCAACCAACCATTGTAGTCATCTTCATTCATGGCACGGGCATAGCCCTCATAAAACCGATTTTGCAACTGCACGGCGCCCCACTGCTCAATGGCAGAATGCCATGAAACGGCGGTCAATCCGTGGGTGCCCACAACCGGGCGCGGCAACCAGGTGTTATAAGGCAAATAATATCCGAACCTATTTTGGGTATCGGCCACCACCACCACATCGTAGTCGTCTGCTTGGGTAAAAGCGGGGACTTCTTGTTGTGCGCTACGCCGTAGATCCGTATTAAAGGTCCAGGTTTTGCGGGCAATAATGTCCGTACCAAAGCGTTTTGATGCCCGTTCGTAGGCCGCAGCCATGGCTTTATCAGCCTCGCTCTGCCCTTCCACCAGCAACCATTTTCGCCATCGTTTAGCCATCAAAAATTGGCCCAGGGCATCGCCTAACATGGCGTAGCTCGGGGAGGTATGGAGTAGCTTTGCCTGACACTGACTTTTACGCCATTTATCAGACTTATTGGTGGCATTAATAATAAGGGTAGACGCCGTTTCAGGAGTTGACAGCAGTGCTTGCAATACCTCATCGGAGGCATCCACCACCAAAGCCCCCTTATGCTCTTTAAGCCAGAGAGTAACAGATGCCATAAGGGCATCGGCCTGGGTATCTTCAATCACCGTTAAGTCAAAATGATGTTTAAGGAAACGGCCTGTGGTATTGCTGTCTTTAACCCCAAGCTCAGCACCGGCAACGCCGCTATTTTGTGGTGAACGGTAAACCGACAGCGATACAACAGACTCATCAGAAACCTGCTTTACATAAGCAATGGGAATGTTTAAATCCGCGAGGGCAGCACCTGACAAACAGAAACCGCAAAGCAATACGACCCCTGCGCCACACTGTCTTGTTAGATATTTAAGTGTGTGTTTTAAGCCTGCTGTCGCCTTTGTATCTCGTTGGTGGGCGAACATATCAGCGTTCCTGTACTGGAAAATCTATACTGCATACTAGTCTATGCCCCCGCCATTATGAATGAGCACAAAGGATGAAAGGTTTACTACCTTAGTACAATTGGCCTCCCTGTACATATCCAATACCGTTTAAAACGTGCCTGGTTGTGTCGCAAATACAACATAAACCCACTGAAGTTGTCCGCCACTTCTAACCAGCATTGAAACACTTTGACAACTTTTGGAGATGCATTATGAAAAATTTCTCAATTATCATGCGGAGTATGCTTACTGCCATTCTCGCGTTATCAGCTGGACACGTATTGGCCCACGGCGACGTCACACCCCAGGCCGTTGATACCAGTGCACTTCCCCAGTTAGGGGATGAATGGCGAGCCACAAACCCGTTCACCGGTAATGAATTGGCCATTAAAATTGGTGATTCTGCTTACAACCAAAACTGTGCCCGTTGTCATGGATTAGAAGTGATTTCCGGCGGCATCACGCCAGATCTTAGAAAACTAAACGACGAAAACGAATTTTTCAGCCCCGAAGAAGCCGATGAGTGGTTTTTAATGCGCATCCGCCATGGAGCCGTCATTGACGGACGAGTATACATGCCGCCCTTTGAAGGTATTTTAAGCCAGGAAGCAATGTGGGCCATAAAATCTTACATTGAGACCCGCGGCACGCCGGAGTAACGCCTATGGCTCGCTTATTTCGTTGCTGGATAACGGGCCTCGCGCTGACTGCCACTTTGGCTTTCAGCGCATTTTCCGTTATGGCGAGAAGTTTCGATGACATCATCGAAACTGGGTATATGACCTTTGCGGTATATAACAATTTCCCCCCCTATTCTTTTGTTGAAAATGATACGCCCAAAGGCATTGATATTGATGTGGCAACCGCCATCGCCAAAGGACTCGGCGTTGAGCCCCGCTGGATGTGGATCAATGCCGATGAAAATTTAGAAGACGACCTACGTCAGGCCATATGGAAAGGGCACATTATCACCCGTAAAAAAGCAGACGTGATGATGCGAGTTCCCTACGACCGCAAATTCAGTTATGCCTTAGACGGGTACGGATTGCCCCGCAATGAAATGGTGGTGATGTTTGGCCCCTATCATCGGGAGCAATGGGCCTTATTGCGCAATACAGATAAAACTGAAAACATTGAAACGCTAGCGATATTCCAGTACGAAAAAATCGCGGTGGAACTGGATTCATTACCGGATTTTTTTCTCAGTGCTACCCTCGCTGGCAGACTGCGCAACAACATTGTTCATACCACTACAACCGGCGAGGCTGTGACAATGTTTGAAAAAGGGGACGTTGCTGCCGTTGCCGGTATGCAAAGCCAACTTCAATGGGCGGTGACACTGCGCCCTAATTACACCATCAACACCGTGGGTTTGGCCTCCATGAGCGTAAAAGCTTGGGATATTGGGATGGCGGTAAAACAAGATTACCGTCAACTGGCCTATGCCATCGAAGGGATCACCGAACCGATGGTGACAGATGGCACAATGAACACCATTTTTACCCGTTATGGGGTGTCCTACCTAAAACCCGACCTCTACGCCGAATAACCTGTCGGCCTTTTTCAACACGCCAATTTTGGCGTGTTGAAGCGCCTTATTGACCCTAAAAACAAGAGGGTATTACTACCAAGGGATTAAAAATGATAATCCAAGGTTGAATGGTTGTTAAAAAAACATTAGCTAATACTGACACTGTCGTCGTCCGTGATGTTCTATGCCTAAAACAATATGCACCGGGAGACACAACGAACAACAATCAAGTCGAATGTATCGGTTTGATTGCGTTTTGAGAACACGCAGATGTTTCTCAAGCACCTGTTGAACCACTGGAGAATTCTTATGAAAAGTCGAACAGTTACAAGCCAGCTGATTAGCACGGCTATCGGTTTGGCCTTGTCGCTAAGTGCGCTGTCAAATGCACAGGCTGCGGGCGTCACCGACAAGGACATCCTCAACGATCAAGCCACCACCTCAGATATTCTGACGTATGGCCTTGGACCACGAGGCCAGCGCTATAGCCCCTTGGATATGCTCAATACCGAAAACGTAAAGAAAATGCACCCAGTATGGGCCTTTTCCTTAGGGGGAGAAAAACAACGGGGACAGGAATCTCAGCCCCTTGTTCATGATGGAGTCATGTTTGTAACTGGATCGTATTCCCGTATTTACGCCATTGATGTAAAAACCGGTGATGAGCTTTGGCAATATGAAGCCCGCTTACCCGACGGCAT
The DNA here is from genome assembly GCF_036697315.1 of Alteromonas sp. 14N.309.X.WAT.G.H12. Lineage (NCBI taxonomy): Bacteria > Pseudomonadati > Pseudomonadota > Gammaproteobacteria > Alteromonadales > Alteromonadaceae > Alteromonas > Alteromonas sp. 14N.309.X.WAT.G.H12. The sequence goes on along the minus strand of NZ_JBAHZB010000003.1, from coordinate 55,405 downwards.
CATGCCTTGCTGTGATGTGATCAACCGGGGCGCAGCCTTGTATGACGATCTGGTCATTTTCGGTACGCTGGATGCCATTTTGGTAGCCCTTGACCAAAAAACCGGAAAAGTAAAATGGCGTAAGAAAATGGGTGACTATAAAGCGGGGTATTCCTTTACCGCAGCTCCCATGATTGTCAAAGGCAATGTGATTACCGGTATCTCCGGTGGCGAATTTGGGGTTATAGGGAAAGTAGAAGCCCGTGATGCCAAAACCGGCGAATTGGTTTGGACGCGTCCCACCGTTGAAGGCCACATGGGCTACTTAAACGGTAAAGAAAATGGCATTACCGGTGGCCAGGCGAATAAAACCTGGACCGGTGATCTCTGGAAAACCGGTGGTGCAGCTACCTGGCTTGGTGGCACCTACGACCCAGATCAAGATCTTATCCTTATGGGTACCGGTAACCCTTCACCATGGAACTCACATTTGCGTCCTGGCGACAACCTATATTCCTCTTCCCGTTTGGCCATTGATCCGGATACCGGAAAAATTGTCTGGCATTTTCAAACCACACCCCATGACGGCTGGGATTTTGACGGTGTAAACGAACTGATCCCCTTCGACTACAAAGAAGGCAGAAAAACCGTTAAAGCCGCCGCCACGGCAGACCGTAACGGCTTCTTCTATGTCTTAAACCGTGAAAACGGCGAATTTATACGCGGGTTCCCTTTTGTTAAAGACATTACCTGGGCGAAAGGCTTGGATGAAAAAGGGCGTCCTATCATTAACGAAGACAGCCGTCCGGGTAATCCTGCTGACTCTGAAGACGGCAAAAAAGGCAAAACCGTATTCTCTGTCCCTTCCTTCTTAGGCGGCAAAAACTGGATGCCTATGGCTTACAGCCAGGACACCGGACTTTTCTATGTGCCTTCAAACGAATGGGGGATGGATATCTGGAATGAACCGGTTAGCTATAAAAAAGGCGCTGCGTACTTAGGTTCCGGATTTACCATCAAATCCATCTTTGAAGATCATATTGGCTCGCTCAAAGCCGTTGATCCTAAAACCGGTGACATCGTTTGGGAATACAAAAACAATGCGCCGCTTTGGGGTGGTGTGTTAACCACTGCCGGTAACCTTGTTTTCACCGGTACACCTGAAGGCTATTTACTGGGCTTTGACGCGAAGACCGGTGAGATTGTTTATAAGTTTAATACAGGTTCAGGTATTGTCGGTTCCCCTGTGACATGGGAAATGGACGGAGAGCAATATATCAGCGTGCTCTCTGGATGGGGTGGTGCCGTGCCCTTATGGGGTGGTGAAGTTGCCTCTCGCATCAAGGACATTAATCAGGGCGGTACCGTCTGGACTTTCAAGTTACCTCGCTCTTAACGTGGGGATCGTGACAGGGTTTAGGTCCCAACCTCCTGTCA
>NZ_JBAHZB010000003.1:50704-53979 GCF_036697315.1 Alteromonas sp. 14N.309.X.WAT.G.H12 | reverse complement strand
AACCTAACACCAGCCCTTTTTTGAGGATGTGAACATGGGATTTATGCACCTTACTTTTTTGCGTGTACTGTCGCTTTTCTTTGTGGGTTTATTTGCAATAACGGTTTTTGCACAAGAAAATAAGGTAGATGAATCACTGATACGATCGATTTTTCCTAAAGCCACCATTATTGGTGATAAGCAAGCTGACTTACCGGTACAGCCCATTTATCAACTACAGGAATTGCTAGGTTACGTTTTCCAAAGCAATGATCTGGTTGATTTACCGGGATTTTCCGGCGATAGAGTCAACCTGCTCATTGGTATTGATACAAAGGGGGAAATCAAAGGGATCCGAATTCTTTCTCATCATGAGCCTATCTTTCTACACGGGTTAGGACCCGAACCCTTAGACACCTTCATCGGACAATATAAAGGCATCAATGTAGGCCAGCGTGTCATCGTCGATTCAGCGGCCAAAAACAACCTTGATGATCCCACCACTGTGCATGTCGATGGCGTCACCAAAGCCACCGTATCGGTGATCGTTATCAACGATACGGTTTTGCTATCGTCATTACAGGTGGCCCGTCGGTTGCTGTCAGGTTTCGCCACCACGCCCACCGCTACACCCAAACAAACATTTACCCCAAAAAACTTTCAGGCTTTGCTAGATGAAGGCTTAGTACGACGCTGGGATATGTCGCGGGAAACCTTTGAAAATGGCTTGGGTGGCGATCTTGAAAATTTTCCCTACGGAACATTTCACCTTGAACAAGGTAATACATTTACCCTTTATTACGCCTATTTGAATGCCCCCACCATCGGTAAAAACTTACTTGGGCAAAGTGAATATCAACGGCTCATGGACATTCTCAAACCCAATGAACAAGCCTTTTTACTGATGTACGAGGGTTTTTTCGATTATTTGGAGCCCGACTTTAAACCCGGCACCGTGGCTAATCGCATTTCCTTATCCCAAGATGGCCTTCCGTTTCCCATGCGGGATTTGAATTTTTACAGCTATGCCGAACAAGCCCTCGGCCCATCCATGCCGGTAAAGAAAAACCTACAGGTATTCGTGGTTAATACCCAGTCTGGTTTTAATCCTGGCGAAACCATGACCTTGAATTTGAACATTGATGTTGCCCGCAACCATCTCATACGCAGCCAATTACATCTTACTGATGATTATCAGTTGCCCGCCGATTTATTTGATTTTGCTGCCCCCGAAGAAACGATGGCACCCAAGCCACCTTGGGTGCGCATCTGGGAGAATCGACTGGTGGATATCTGCGTACTGGTTGTCAGCCTAATACTGGTTACCTTTATCTTTATTTTTCAGCACAAGTTATCAGCCCATGAAACCCTATTTCGCTATGTTCGCTGGGGCTTTTTAAGCTATACCCTGATTTTTATTGGTTGGTTATGGCAAGGCCAGTTATCGGTGGTGAACATTTATCCCATTTTGCAAAGTCTGACAAAAGGGTTTGATATCCAGGTTTATCTCATGGATCCCATACTCTTCATTTTGTGGAGCTATGTCTTTGTGAGTCTATTTATAGTGGGTCGCGGTATTTTTTGCGGCTGGCTATGCCCCTTCGGCGCACTACAGGAAATGGTGGGATGGGTAGCCAAAAAATGCCGTATACGGCAGAAAAAAGTCCCCTATGAAATCCATAGTAAATTATGGTGGATAAAATACGGCATTCTTGCTGGCCTTGTTATTGCCTCTTTTACCTCTTTACGGGTGGCGGAAGTTGCATCAGAAGTCGAGCCCTTTAAAACCGCCATTACTTTGCAGTTTGTGCGCTACTGGCCCTTTGTTCTCTACGCACTGGCGCTACTGGCAGCAGGTTTGTGGATCAATAAATTTTACTGCCGTTATGTATGCCCTTTAGGCGGTGGACTTGCCATACTGGGTTACTTTCATGCTGGCGAATGGCTAACACGACGCAAAGCCTGCGGAAACCCCTGTACCCTGTGTCATCACAAATGTGACATCAAGGCCATTACGCCTAAGGGCGAAATCAACTATAACGAATGTGTACAGTGTCTCGAATGTATCGTTTACTACAATAATGACGATCTATGCCCCCCCCTGAAAAAGGCCAAGCGACAGCAAGCAAACAAGCCAAACGACGTCATTGTGCATCATCCCGCTTGATGCACAAAAAAAGCGCGATGATGCCTTTTTCGTCTTTCTTAAAGCAGCAGGGGATCCCGAATGGGTATAAAGCGATCGGCCGAGCGGATCAGGCTGTCAGCGGTGAGCGCTTCCACCCCATACACTTCCACCTCGCAGTTGTGTAATTGTCGGGCCCGCTGAACCAGCAAATCAAAATCTCCATCGCCGGAAACCAATACAATGATGTCAGACACCGATGCCGCTTCCATCACATCTAAGGTAATGCCCACATCCCAGTCGCCTTTAGCCGAGCCGTCGGCGCGCTGAATAAAAGGCTTCAATTTAACCTCAAAACCTATAGCTCTTAGAATATTTTGAAACTGCTTTTGCTTGTCATCGTTGCGGTCTATCGCGTAAGCAGACGCGCTAAGCACCTGCCGATTTGTTGTCGCCATGGCCCAAAACCGATTGTAATCGAAGTGGCGTTTAAAGCCGCTTCTCACGGTGTAATACACATTTTGCACATCAACAAATAAGCTGACTGTTTTCACGCTTACGCCAAGTAATCCGAAAAAGAGAAAGACACTATAGCATAGTCATCTTATTTAGATGATTTCAAACCGATTTTCACCTGACTGCCACCGGCCGTAAAGGTCTGTTGGTAGTCCCAATCAAGCTTTTCAGTGATCCGATGAACCAGCTGTAATCCCAAGCCATAACCAGAGTTTTCATTATCCGTCGAGGACTCCCCGTCTTCGAATATTTCACTGTTATCAATGCGGATCTTAGTGCCAGATTGGATAACATGTACCTCGCCTTGCTGGGTATGCTGAAACGCGTTACGGATCAAATTTCCAAGTACAATACGGGTTGCCGTCGCCGGCAACGACAACATGGTTTCATCGGTTTCAGTGGTGATCGACACCTGCTTACCGTCCAATAGATAGGAAAGCTCACCAATCAATTTAACTAACAAGGCCCCCGGCTGTATTTTTTTACCCACCAAACTATCCGTATCGTCCCTTCCCAACCACAACAAGGTTTCGGTAAGACTGGTCATGGTATGAGAGGCATGTTCAATTCGTTTGATAGCATTGCTTCCCAGCCCCGGCGACTTCTCCTGAAATTTATGGAGTAGTTCCACGCTGGATCGAATCACCGCTATAGG